>JAUVCD010000435.1 GCA_030590865.1 Myxococcales bacterium
TCGATGCCAACCCGGCGCAGATCGTCGTGACCGTCGGAGCCATCGAAGGGCTCGCCGCGGCGGTGATGGCGGTCATCGACCCGGGGGACGAGGTCATCCTCCCCATTCCCACCTACTCCACCCACATCACTCAGGTGAAGCTTGCGTCGGGTACGCCGGTGCTCGTTCCGGCGAAGGAGGAGGAGGGATACGCCCTCGACTTGGACGCCATCGAGGCGGCGGTCACTCCGCGGACTCGGGCGGTCCTCTACTGCTCGCCCAGCAACCCGACCGGGGCGGTCTACGATGAGCAGCAGCTGCGCCGGCTGGCCGAGATCGCGCTGCGCCACGATCTCGTGGTGATCACCGACGAGGCCTACGAGTACTTTGTCTTCGATGACAACCGCCACTTCAGCATCGGTTCGATCCCCGAGATGCGCAAGAACACCATCAGCTGCTTCACCTTCACCAAGAGCTACGCCATGACAGGCTGGCGCATTGGTTACCTGCACGCCGACGAGAGCTTGCTGCCTCAAATCGCCAAAGCCCACATCCCCTACGCTATCTGTGCCCCGGTCGTATCGCAGTACGCCGCGCTGGCTGCGCTCGAGGGCCCGCAGGACTGCATTACGACGTTCTGCGGCGAGTACCGCGCCGCCCGAGACCTGATGTGCCAGCGGCTAGATCGGATGGATCAGGTGTTCGCCTACCAGCGGCCGGGAGGGGCCTATCTCATGTTTCCCCGGATCCTGGTCGACGAGGGCGCCGATTCCATGGCCTTCTGCAAGAGACTTCTGCGAGAGGGCAAGGTGTCCACGACGCCAGGGGTCGATTTCGGTCCCAATGGCGAAGCGCACCTGCGCTTGTCGTTCTGTGTGCCACCCGCGATGATCAACCGAGCATTCGATCGCATGGAGGCCTACTTCCGCTGAGGCCGTTGGCGACGGGCTGCCTTGAGCGCTCGGAAGGGTAGCGACGAGCATGTCGAAGCCGAAGTACAGGCATCTCTACGGACCGGTGCCGTCGCGACGGCTCGGCAGGTCGCTGGGCATCAACATGGTGCCCCACAAGACCTGCTGCTTGGACTGCAGCTATTGTCAGCTGGGGCCCACCACGACGCACACCATGCAGGTCGCCGGCTACGCGTCGTCCCAGGAGATCATGGCCGACCTGGAGCGCTGGTTGCGGCTGGACGGCGAGGCTGACTATCTGACCTTCGCCGGCTCAGGCGAGCCCACGCTGCAGGCGGGGCTGGCCGAGATCATGTCGCTGGCCCGCGAGCACAGCGATGTGCCCATTGCGCTGCTTACCAATGGCGCTTTGCTGTGGACCGACCAGGGCCGGGCTGCGGCGATGCAGGCTGATGTGCTCATGCCCTCGCTGGACGCGGCCACGCCCGGGACCTTCGCGCGCATCAACCGTCCCTGCCCAGGTTTGACGCTCGAGCGTGTCATTGCGGGATTGGTTGAGACGGTGGCCGCATCGAAGGGCGAGACCTGGCTCGAGGTCATGCTGGTTCGTGGCGCCAACGACAGCGAGGAGGAGCTGGCGGCCATTGCCGAAGTGGCGGCGCGCATTGGGCCTGAGCAAATCCAGATCAACACGGTGGTGCGGCCGGTGCCCGGTGGCGGTGCCGAGCGGGTCAGCGATGCCCTGCTGGCGCGGGCCTGTGAGGTCTTGGGGCCCCGGGCTACCGTTATCGAGTCTGCTTGGCAGCACGGGGCACCGGTGGGTGCTGAGCGCAGCATCGAGGAGGTCTTGGCGCTGGTCGGCTACCGGCCCTGCACGCTTCAAGATGTGGCCCACGGTCTGGGCGTTCACCCCAACGAAGCGATCAAATACGTGGCGCGGCTGCTCAGCGAAGGCAGGATCTCACAGACCCTCCAGGACGGTGAGACCTACTACACGAAGGCTGACTTCACCGGCTCGAGCTGATCGACGCTCTAGGGGGTGTCGCTGGCCCATTGCCGCATCTTCTCGGCGGCGGCGTCGTTGTCCTCCGACTCACTGTCATAGTCGAAGTCCGTGGTTGCTTCCTTGCGTAGCAACGCGAGGGCATCTTCTTTGAACAGCAAAGGCATGTCGGGATCGAGGACCGCCTCGACCAATTCGGTTCGCCAGCCTGGCGTGTGGTCGGTGACGTGCTTGCCCAGCAGCGCCACTCGCTGCTCAGGATCGTCGGGCAAGGCCTCGGGTTTGGCGGTGCTCTCTCCTGGTTGCGGATCGGCGTGACCTTGGCCCGACTCGTCGTGGGCATGGCCCTTGGCCAGCTGGTGGTGCAGATCGTCTTCCGCCCAGGACGAGGAACCGAGCACGGTGCCCATGGTCCAGAGGGCGCCGATTCCCAGCGCTGTCACCCCAACGCCGAGTCCCAGGCGGGACCAGGCGTGCCGACGGTCCGGTGTGCGAACGACGTAGACGATCAGCGAGACCAGCAGCAGCACCAGCCCGTAGAACGCCACCACCGTCGGTCCTGACGGCAGATCGAGCACGTAGGACAGGTAGAGCGCCACGATCGTGACCAGCGTGCCCATCCCCCAGCCGATGAGAAGCTGGTAGCGCCATTTGTTGGTAATCACCGCTGCGGTGATGGCTGGGGCGACCAGGAACACGAAGACCAGCAGCACGCCGGCCGTGCGGACGGAGAAAGTGATCACGAAACCGAAGGAGAGGTAGAACAGGAAGTCCCAGAAACGCACCCACATGCCTGACTTGAAAGCACCTTCGGGATCTTCGGTGATCCGAATGAACTTGTCCCGCAACACGAAGTGGAAGATGCCTACGAACGAGTAGGCGATCGCCGCGGTCAGGACCTGTGACCACTTGACCCAGAGAATCGTGCCGGTGAGCAGGTCCTTGATGTGTTCGGCGCCGTGGGGCGACTTGTCGATGACCAGAATGGTAATGGCTGCCGCCAGCGCGTAGACGAGGCCGATGACCGCCTCCTGGGGCACCCGGTCCTTGCGCAGTCGGGTGGCGGCAAACACCGCCGCTCCGACGAAGGTGAATGCCATGGAGAAGATGAACGCCGCTCTCGAGGTCGGATCCATGCCGAAGAGGAATCCGACCGTCGCCCCGAGGGCCGCGATTTGTGCGAGCGCCAGATCGACGAAGATCACCTTGCGCTTGATGACGTGCAGGCCGAGGTAAGAATGGATGCCCACCAGCACGAGGCAGGCGGCGGAGGCGGGGAGCATGATCGAGAGTACGGAGGAGTCCATGTTGCTGGCCTGACTTCTTTGGTGATCTGCGAAGGGCTGGTCTCGGTCCCCACGACGTCGCGCTTGGGTGGTGAGTCGTGGGGGGTGCCTGGCGCTCGGCTGCCGGTCGACGAGACTCGGCGCGAGGCACTACCGGGACGGAGGGGTGCCCTCAGCCTTGACTATTTCGTGGCCGCGAGGAGTCGAGAAATCCAGACGTCGTATTGGGAGAAGTAGTCGCCCATGCCAGCCTCGCCGCCTACCGCTAGAGCAACGATGACCGGCGTGGCACCGACCTTGTCGGCGATGCTCTTGACCTTGCCGCGACTGTAGTAGTTCGCCGCGAGGATGACCTTGACGTTCTGGGACTTCATCTTCTGCACCACGCTGGCCACGTGACCGGGAGAGGGGGGAATGCCGGGTTTCGGCTCCACATAGTCGATGATGTTCACACCAAAGGTCCGTGCGAAATAGGCCCAGTTCTTGTGGTAGGCCACAATCTTGCGCCCACGCAGCGGCAGGGCTTTGCCCATCCAGCCGCCCAGGTAGCTGCTGAGCTTCTTGCCCTTGTAATCGCGCCCTTCGAGGAACGGGATGAGCTTGCCTGACAGGGTCAGCTTGGTGAGGACCTTCGAGCCGAGGATCTTCACCAGCTTGCTACCGTACATGCTCCGATCGACGCGAGCCACGAAGCGCTTGTAGTTGCGCTCGTAGGTGTCGGCGCCGGCAGGGTCGACCTTCTTGAGGCCGATCATGATGTTCCGGGCCATGATCTTCCCGTTGAGCGGGCCCGTGTAGATGTGGGGATTGCCATAAATGTGCATGCCCCCTTCACCTCGGCTGATCACCGAGGGCTTCTCCAGCAGCTTGAGCCCGTCGCTCACCGATACGAAGCCTGGCTGGCCGCTGCGGATCTTCGGATTGCTGGCCTTGTCCATCAGCGCCGGTAGCCAGAGCTCCAGGTCGAGTCCGGTGGACAGGAGCACATCGGCTTTGCCGAGCGTGACGGCGAGACTCGGCTTGGGACGCACGAAGTGCGGATCCTCGTAGCCCTTGGCCAGCGAGCGCACATCGCCCCGACCACCGGCGATGAACTCAGCAATGGAGCCGTAGGTGGGAATCGTCGCTACGATTTGGAGCTTCTTTCCTGCTTGGGCCTGGCGCGGCACGAGCAACAAGGCCAGCAACGCGAAGGCAGCCAGGGCAATGGTGAGGGCCCGCCTGGTGGGGCGATGCCTAGCTAGGGGGATGGGGACAGACACAAGGGACGCTGGTTTGGGAATGCGGGACATGGGGACACCTCTCGTTGCGTTGGTGGGACACTCGCTGGCTGCGGTCGGCCGCCGAAGATTGAAAGAGCCATGGACAGAGCTCGCTGGCGCGGCGGTTGGCTCGTGCCAGGCGACTTGGGCTTGGGTGGTAGAGCCGGGTGAGGTGCACATGGCTCAATACCTTTCGTGCTTGTGAGGGCCTGCGGCGGCAGTGACCTGGAAGATGATGCGATGGTCCGCCTCCGGTAGCCGGTCGTTGTCGTAGAGGCCGTAGTGCATTCGCAGTCGGACCCAGGGGCTTTGCCACCAGGTTACGTAGGGCAGGACGCCCAAGATGTGCTGTCGGTCCTCGGCGTTGGTGTGCAGCGGGGTGGCCCAGTCGAAACGAGTCCCGATGACCCAGCGGCGGGACACCTTGGTCTCTATGGACTGATAAAGTCCGATGCTGGTCTGCGGGTCCTCTGCAGTGGCCTTCCTGGCGGCGTAGAGCTCACCTCGCGCCACCACGTTGCGGTATTTCGCTGCGCGTACGGGCTCCCAGGTGAGGGTCCAGTCAGCACCACCGACCAGGGAGGTGCGCCAGTCCTCGTCCTCGAGCAGCCCGGAGTCCTCGTTAGGCTTGCCCCGGGCGTTGTTCCAGCCCAGCAGGCCGGTCAGCCCCAGCTCGAAGTAGGTGGACTCGTCGAGGTCGTAATAGCTCTTGAGGCGCACCAGGGCCGACGGGATGGAGTAGTACTTTCCGGCGAATAGCTGGCCGTTTTCGCCATTGGTGATCTGAACCACCAGGTGATTGGCATGGGCCCATAGCGACGGCATGAGCCACTCGAGGGATACGCCGGTTTGGTTCAGACCCGCCGGCCCGAAGGTCTCGCGGAGCGCCACTGGAAAGTCGTATTGGTCCAGGCCGGGCAAGTGCCAGCGGTTGACGACGCCGAACTCTTGCCGGAACTTCCCGGCGGTGAGCGACAGGTTGGGCAAGACGCTCGTCCAGGTGATGTAGGCTTCACCCAATCCGATGCCGCTCGGCGTGAGCCCTGCGGTGACTTTGGTGAAGGCGAATGGGTCCAGATCGGATTGAAAGTGCAGGCCGATCATGCGGTAGACGAAGCCGGTGCGATCGGTCTCGGTCCGGTAGCCCTTCTCGTTGACGATGATCTTGGCGAAAGAGTCGCCGACGACGCTGATCTCGGGATTGAGGGCCTGCAACGCACGCTGACCGCCTCGGAAGGTCTTCGCTTCGAGGTTCGTTTCCTCGTCGGCTTGGGAGACGACATCGCCACCGGAGGCCGCCTCGGCCTCGGCCTGCATGCGGATCATGTCGAGCTCGACATCCTGGTTGCGTTCGTCCAGCTCTTGGAACCGGCGTCGCAGCTCTTGCTGTTCTCGCTGGAGCTGCTCGAGTCGTTCCTCGACCGACGGGCCATCGGTGTCCTCTGCAGGTGGGGGCTCGGTTCCAGCGGGCTCCTCTGCCGGATCGGCGGGCTGGGCGTGGGCAGCCATGGGTAGCAGCAGCGCTGCGGCGGGCCATATGAAGAGGTGGTGTTTCGTCGTCATCGTCCTAGGGTCTCCACGCAGGGTTGGGTCCAGGGGCGGACCGCACCGCGAGTCGTGGCCGGTGTCGCGAGCCGTGGCTGGTGTCGCGAGCTGTGGCCGGTGTCGCCAGGTGTGTCCCGCCGTCCGACAGGCCCTGCCGATAGCCATGCGTGCCCTTGGTCTGCTCGGCATTGCTCAGGCTTGACCGGCGGTCGACTATGCGACCAGCCGGCTCACGGTGACCCTCGACGAGGTCGACCGGGAGCAATCGAGCAGCGCGCCTCTACGCACGCAGCTGGCGGCAGGACTAGACGCGCGGTGGCGATTGCTTCGGAGCCAGCAGAAGCAGTGGCAAACCTGCGGCCCATACGGTCGGTGGCGGTGAAACGCGAGCCAAGAACCACGGGAGCAAGCGGGGTGACATCGTCGGGGACGTTACCGACGGCTGAGTCTCGTTGAGGCCCATCACCTCGCAGTACTCGCGCTTGTCGTCGTCCCCGGTGGTCACCCCTGGCAACGGGGCGATTTGGCGAGAGGCCTCGGTGACCCGCTGGCTCGCCTTGTGGCGATGGTGCACCAGCAGGCCGTTGCCGCTGACCTCGTGCGGCACGATGAGCATGTGGGCGGCAATGGCTACACGGCCCATCAGCACAAGACCCACCACGCACAGCAGAGTGATGGTGGTCGAGTGGGTGGTGCTGCCCCAGGTGGCGCGCCTGCTGCGGTGACGGCCGTTCCGGTGACGGCCACCCGGCACGGCGAGGCGACCCCTTGAACCGTCCCAGCGCGGGGGCGTTCGAGCTTCGCCAATATTGCAACTCAGTTGCATGTCGCTAGTACGTCATAACCCGTGGAACGAGCATGCGCAAGGGAGGGAGGGGGTATCAGACGGAGATCGTTGGAAATACGGAGCGGGCTGTCGATGGTGTGCCCTGGGTGGCACTACCGTAGGAGGCCAGGGCGACGCCAAACCGCCCCAAGTAGGAGACGGATTGACTTGCGCGGTCATTCAATGTCGAGCGCTCGCCATGCTGCCCAGCCCACAGCTGCGATTTTTCTCGGCGACCTGGTGCGGATCCCCCGCCATCCGACCCGGCGGCGACCGTTGGGTTGGCGCGGTTCCCGGTTGATCAAGTACACATGGATCTACAGGTAGCCGCCGGCACCGGCGCTGGCGCTCAGGAGGACGGGATCCAGATGCAGATTCGCGACGTTCCGACACGCTCGTTTCGCTCGATCTTCAAGTGGGGCGCCCCTGACGTCTTCTACGACGTGGACGATCGGCTGCGGGGCTTCATCCGCGACACGCTCCAGCTCCCGGAGGAGCGATTCTCCGAGCTGTTCCACCCAGGCCTCGAGCAGGTACCGGACCTGCCAGCGCCGGACCTCCCTGAGGACACCCTGGCGCGTTTGGAGGCCATTGTAGGTGCAGAGAACGTGGCTACCGACGGCTACACTCGGGCGGAGCACTGTTGTGGCTCCGCCTATCTGGATTTGCTCAGGCTAAGGCTCGGCAAGGTGGAGGGCGCTCCAGACGCGGTGGTCTACCCGCGGACCGAGGACGAGGTCTCTGCGGTGGTAGCGCTCTGTCACGACCGCACCATCGCCCTGGTACCCACCGGGGCGCGCTCCTCGGTGACCCGCGGTCTGGAGCTACCACGTGGCGGCGTCAGTTTGGATCTCAGCCGCCATCTGAACCGGGTCCTGGAGCTGAACGAGACGAGCCACACGGCGCGGGTCCAACCGGGCATGGGTGGCCCGGCCTACGAACAGTGGTTGAACGCCCGTGGCTACACCTGTGGTCACTTCCCCCAGTCCTTCGAGTTCTCCTCGGTCGGCGGTTGGGTCGCGGCCCGGGGCGCCGGCCAGCAGTCCACCCATTACGGCAAGATCGAAGACATGGTGCTCGGTCTGCGCTGCGCCACTCCGCGCGGCATGCTGGCCACCGCGCCCTTCCCCCGCGCCGCCTTGGGCCCGGACTTCACCCAAATGGTGGTGGGCTCCGAGGGGACTCTCGGCGTGATCACCGAGGCGACGCTCAAGGTCTGGCCCCACCGCCCGAAATCGGTGCTGCCGATGACCTTCATGTTCCGCTCCTTCGAGGATGGGGTGAAGACCATCCGCACCCTGCTCCAGGCTGGGATCGGCCGGCCGGGGGTCTGCCGCCTCTCAGATCCCGAAGAGACACAGGCTGCTCTCACC
>JAUVCD010000572.1 GCA_030590865.1 Myxococcales bacterium
AAGAGACCCAGCAGCACTATGTCGATCACATCGTCGAGGGCGAGGGGATCGAATGGCTACGGCGCTTTCTCGGCGAGAGCACCGACCGGCCCATCCGCCAGACCTTGATGCCCAAATGCGGCGTGTCGCCGCCTTACGTCACCCGCTACCCCAAGGGCAGCGTCGGCATGCTGATCTCTGGGCTCGGCTGTCCCGGCGGCTGCGACTTCTGCTCCACCACCGCGCTGTTCAATCGCAAGCGCCACGAGCTGCTGTCCCCTGAAGAGCTGATTGAGCACTTCCAGAGCTATCACGACCAATACCCGGACATGCCCCACGTCATGGTCATCGAGGAAGATCACTTCCGCCAGCCCGCCTATCTGGAGAAGACCCGCAGCCACTGGATGGCCAACCCCGCCATTGCCGAGACGCTCGACTGGTTCGCCTTTGGCTCGATCGACTACATCGGCGCCTACGCGGAAAAATACGGCTGGGAGGCGATCCCCGAAACCGGCATTGGCGCCATCTTCATTGGCGTGGAGTCCAAGTTCGCCGGCGACCACGGGTACGACAAGCGGGATGACGTCGATGCTCGAGTGGTCTTCGACAAACTGCACAGCATGGGGATCCGCACCATTGGCGCCTGGATGTGTGGCTTCGACTTTCACAACCACGCGAACATCCACGAAGACCTGAACTACTTCGTGTCCTTGTGCCCGACCTATCAGCAGCTGACCCGCGTCTCACCCTTCCCAGGAACGCCGCTGTGGGAGCGACTGAAGGAAGAGGGCCGGGTCAGCGACGTGCCCTGGGAAGATGTGCATTTCTGGAGCGGCGCCCAGCAGAACGTGGCCTTCGAATCTCACGAGACGTTGAACATGACCGAGTATGGCTATGACCTACTCTACAAAACTTGGGGACCCTCGATCCTCCGACGGCTGGATGTGCAACTGTCGGGCTACGAGTTCTGCCGAAAGTCAGCGACACCGATGATGCGCCAGCGCCGCTCCAAGCTCCACGCCCGGCATTGCGCCGCCCTGTGGACCAACCTGGCGGCCATCGATCGTTACGCGCCCAATGGCGTAGTGCGCCGTCGGGCACGGAAAGCCGATGAGCGGTTCCGGGCAGTCATCGGCGAGCCCACGCCCTTAATGGAAGCCCTGTCGCTGACCATCGAAGCACAAGTTTCGGTCTTCAAGGTCCGGGAGCTGTTCGACCCGATGAACCGTCATCCTCGAGAAGAGCCCTTCGTTCGTTACCTCTACGACAAGAACGGGAGCTCCGACTCGCCCATCCCCTACCGGTCGGAGAAGACCCCACCCAGCCCCGCGGTCCGCAGACAGATGCGACGAGAGGAGGTCGGTAAGAAGGTCATGGCCATGGTCGCCCGAACGTTGCGCTTCACCCGGCGCAAGCAGGGCAACCCGCTGCTCGACGATTTCGTGGAGCGGCAGCTCGGCGGAGGCATGACCGGCCTCGGCTTCTGAGCTACGACCCCATCGTGACACGCCGCACGCCAAAGCCGCCCCCTCAGGTCGGCCTCGATCTGCCAGGGACCGGCCCTGCCCAAGTCGATGGTGTGCTCGAGGGCGAGGTGATCCGGGTCACCTACGAGAGTGAAGAGACCGGCTTTCGGGTGCTGCGGGTCGCGGTAGAGGGCAAGAGTCTGCCCGAGACGGTGGTGGGGGTGTTTCCCGCGGCACCGCCAGGAACGCGGATCCGCGCGACCGGCAAGCGGGTCGAGGATCGGCGCCACGGCGAGCAGTTCAAGGCCGAGACGTTGCTACCCTTGGCGCCTTCGACGCTCACCGGCCTGGAGCGCTACCTGGCCTCGGGACTGGTGCCCGGCATCGGCCCGGCTTTCGCGCGTCGCATCGTGGACACCTTTGGCGAGCAGACCCTGGAGGTGCTCGACCGCCATCCGGCACGGCTTCGTGAGGTGCCGGGCGTGGGGACTCAGCGCCTCAAGTCGATCGCCGGAGCCTGGAGCGAGCATCGCGACGTGGGGGCGATCATGGTGTTTCTGCAATCCCATGGCGCCTCGCCAGCCCTGGCGGCGCGGATCTACAAGCGCTTCGGCTCTGAGGCGATCCACATTGTCTCCAAGTCGCCTTATCGGCTCGCCCTCGATGTCTGGGGCATCGGCTTCAAGACCGCCGATACCATCGCTCGCTCCGTCGGCGTCGACGCCAACGCGCCGGAACGGGCCCAGGCCGGCGTGCTGCAAGTGCTCCACGACCTGGCGTCCCATGGCGATGTCTACGGCGAGCGCGCGGCGCTGATCACCCACACCGCCGAGATGCTCGAGAGCGCCGAGCAGCTGGTGGACGACGGGATCGTGGCGCTACGCGAGGCGGGTCGCGTCCATCTCGAGGCGCTGCCTGGCGGCGAGGTGGCGGTCTACACCCCCGAGCTTCACGACGCCGAGCGACGGGTGGCCGAGCGATTCGCCGCATTGCTGCGGGACGCGCCCGAGCTGCCGCGAGTGGACCACGCCATGGCTGAGTTCGAGCGCCTCAGCGGCTTGAAGCTGGCGCCGACGCAGCGGGACGCCATCGCCCAGGCGGCCAAGCACAAGGTGCTGGTGATCACCGGTGGGCCCGGAGTGGGCAAGACCACCATCGTCCAGGCCATCTTGGCCCTCTTCGACGCCTCGCGCATGGGGGTGCGACTGGCCGCGCCAACCGGGCGGGCAGCCAAGCGAATGAGCGAGGCCACCGGGCGCGATGCCTCGACCATCCACCGGCTGCTCGAGTTCGAGCCCAAGAGTGGCACCTTTCAGCGAAACAAGAACAACCCGTTGGAGACCGATGGCCTAATCATCGACGAGTCGTCCATGGTGGCCATCGAGCTAGCCGACGGGCTGCTCGGCGCGCTGCACGACGCCACTCGCCTGGTGCTGGTCGGGGATGTGGACCAGCTGCCCTCGGTGGGGCCTGGGGCGGTGCTGCGAGACGTGATCGAATCAGGCCGCGTGCCCACCGTGAGGCTCACGCAGATCTTTCGGCAAGCCGAGGGAAGCTCGATCGTCGAGAACGCTCACCGCATCCACGCGGGCGAGATGCCCCTCGGAGCCACCACCAAGGGCGAGCAGTTCTACGTCATCGACCGGCGTACTCCCGAGACAGCGGTGGCGCTGATCAAAGAGCTGGTGACTCGCCGCATCCCGCGAAGCTTTGGCCTGCACCCGGTGGACGACGTGCAGATCCTCACGCCCATGCAGCGCGGCCCGGTCGGCGCGGTGGCGCTCAACGAGATGCTCCAAGAGGTGCTCAATCCCGAGGGCCCCGCGGTGCAAAAAGGCGCCCGTTTGCTACGGCTGAGCGACAAGGTGATGCAGCTGCGCAACGACTACGACAAAGAGGTCTTCAACGGTGACATCGGCCGCATCACCGCCGTCAACGCCGAGGACCGCAGCCTCACGGTCAGCTTCGACGGCCGCGCAGTCGACTATGCCGAGGCTGAGATCGACGAGCTCACGCTGGCCTATGCCACCAGCATCCACAAGAGCCAGGGCAGCGAGTACCCGGCGGTGGTGGTGCCCATCCTCACCCAGCACTTCGTGATGCTGGCCCGCAACCTGCTCTACACCGCCGTCACCCGGGGCAAGCAGCTGGTCGTGCTCATCGCCGATCCGCGGGCCATTTCGATCGCCCTGGGCGAGCGCCGTAAGGAAGACCGAAAGACCTTCTTGGCCCAGCGGATCGCGCGGTTAGGCTAGCTTGAGCAGGTAATGAACAGCGTGGCGCCCGGGAGGCTCTCGCCTGCGCCAACGAAGCGCACACGGCGCTCCTGAGTCGCTGGGCAGTCCTCGACCAGCTCCGGGTTGCCGGTGAGCGGTACGGTGGTGGCGTCCACGTAGCACCAACCATCGACCGGCTGGCCCGATGAGTCGGTGACGTCGTCACTGGCATCGTTCTGACAGGCCTCTAGACCGTCGCCTGAGGTCTGCACGATCTCGCAGAAGCAATTCCAGCCGGCGTCCGGGTAGACCGGATCTTCCTTGGCCGTCTGGACGGCAGGATGAGACGAGCTGATGGGTCGGCGGGCCGAGCCACTGCAATCGCAGGTGTCATCAATGCTCGCCTCGACCACCAAACAGGCGACCTGTCCCACGCTGTCGGGCTTGAGTGAACGAGGCAGGCAGGCCGGACCCAGCGCTTGCTTGAGCCGCTCGACGATGGCGCCGATGGCCGGTCGGTACCCGAAGTCAGGCGCCGCAGCAGAATCGAGCTGACGGGGGCAGATCGAGCCGACGATGCCCTGGGCGCCAGCGTCACGCAGCAACTGGAGCTCACGAACGCCTGGATAGGCCTTGGCACCGGTCTGCAAGGTCGGCTGGCCGCCGTCGGCGGGATTCTCTTCGCACAGTGGCTTGTCGTTGTCTGGATGGTTGCAGTCGCACGAGCCTGGAGTAGCGCTGCAATCCCGCGGCTCGCTCAACGGTGCCAGTGGGAAGATACATGCATATTGCAGGTCGTTTCGGGCAGGGGTGCTGTACTCCGAGCCGTTGACCGAATTTTGCCAGCCCGAGCCTGGCGGCGCCAGCGGCTCACCGGTGATCGGATGGACACCACTGCGAGGATCGATCGACTCGATCATCAGGGGATCGGAGGGCGGCGTCTGGGTTGCCGGATCACCCAGGATGAGGTCCCAGGTGCGGTTGTGCGCCAGCTCGGTGCTGCTCTGAAAACCGCCGACCGGGTTGCCTTCGGCGTCCAAGCCGCCGAGCAGATCGGGCTGACCCGAGGCGTCACGGCGCGCGATGTCCTGCCAGGGCACGCCGACGATGCCAGCAATGAACACCAGGCTCGGATCCCGCACCGTGGCGTTGTCGTCGCTTGGATCCAGATCGGTGAACAGTGGGTTGTGCACCACCGCGCCGTCACGATCCGCAACCTGCTGAGCCGTCAGCCCTGTCAGGTAACGCTCGAGGGGCCACAGAAAATCTACGCCGAAGCGGCGCTTCTGGTCGAAGCAGCGCACGTTGGTGGCGTCGTCGATGGCGGCCAGCTCGCCGGACTCACAGTCGTCGTTGCTGGTGTCACACCCGGAGCCCGCCGGCTGTCCGCAAGATCGGCAACAGGGATCGTTCGGATTCTCGGCGCAGGCCGCCCGCGGCTTGGGCATCCGGAAGGTGCCCTGGTCGCTCTGGGCGACGATGAAGTGATAGCCACCGTCTCGAATGGAGCAGTCGTTTTCGTCGGTGAGCATGATGATGGCGAGCATCGAGTCAGGCCGCAGAAACGCTGAACGGTCGGTGAGCAGCGCCTGGTCGGTGCCCTCGAGTTGAGCGACGCCGTCCACCACCGTGATGGACTCGTAGGGGTTCGGATCGACCAGAAAGCGGTACCAGGCTTCGAAGGGCGCCTCGTAGCCACAGCCCACTTCGCCCACGCCACCGACCATCTCGGTGAGCGTGCTGATCATCTCTTGGGTCTCGGCGGCGCCGGTCCCGTCACTGCTGCCGTCGTCGGTCTCGGGATCCCAAACCAGGAAGCTCTGCCCATTCAGGCCGCTGACTGGCCCATCGTCGGGTCCGATGCCACTGCGGACGAGCAGGTGAGCATGGTCATTTTCGCTGACGTGTTTGGCGCCTACGCATTGGTCGGAGCCATGGGATCCGAGGCTCGAGCTGATGATGCCGACGTGCATGTCGGCAATGGGATCGAACTCTCGATCCATGCCGTCTGGGCATGGCTCTAACGGACCGGCCATCGCTTGGCGCTGCCCCTCGGGGCTCAGACAGGGCGGGTTGACCAGCGCGCCGACCAAGTCGGGCACCGCGTGGGCGAGGATCGCTTGCTTGTCGGCCATCGAGCCCGAGTTGTCGATCACCAGCAGGACGTCGATCTTGTCGACCCGGCTGTGGGTGAGCCGCTCGAGGACGGTCGAGGTGGTGCGCGGATCGATCGGCTCGAGTGGTCGATCGAGACACCCTGCCACGAGGGTTGAGCTGACAGCGGTAAGGGCAGCGCAGGCCAAGGCCCGGCGGGCCCGTCCCGGTCGCTGCTGGTGATGTCGTTGATTGATCCCTGCCATCTTCGTTCCTCCTGAGCTGCTCGGTGGGTGCCCGCGGCCTTGGCGATGCCGTGCCGCAACGCCGCGCCTTTCCGCGGTCACGCCGTCACAAGAGAGCAAAGGCGATGCCACCTCAGAACGCTGCAAGTGCGCGACAGACCGTCGATCACCGGTCGGTCAAACCGGGACGTCTCATGTGACGTCCCACTATTGGGGCGCAGACCAGGGGCACCCACGGAGGCCGAGGCGCTGTGATAGGCTGAGCCCATCGAGGTGCAGCAACCCGCCACGCCGAGTGACTCTGGGCCCACCCCCTCGTCGA
>JAUVCD010001007.1 GCA_030590865.1 Myxococcales bacterium
AAGGGTTTCAGAAAAGCGTAATGGTCTGAGTCTCGGTGGATGACGATCTGCTGGGTGCGTCGGTGGGTACCCAACTGCGCTTCCACTGCAATGGTCGGGACGGCGCTTGGGTGGGGGACCAGGCTGCCATTGCGCATCTGGTAGCAGCGCTTGGCGATGACGCCCAATAGGAAGTCGTCAACCAGATCCTGGCCGGACCAGACGAGGGAGGCTTCGCTACAGGAGGGCATCGACGGTCTCCTGCACCTGCTTCTTGATGGACTTGATGGCCCGACCGACGATGGGCTTCTTGGTCGTCAATTCAATGATGAACTTGAGAACCGGCTTGATGAACCAGTTCTGGGGCAACGCCTTGCCGAGATAGTAGCCAACGATGAGGTCTAGAGCGCGCCCGACTACCGCCCCGGCAAAATCACCGGCACTGGGCGTGGTCACCACGGAGTTGGGGTTGATGACCAATCCCGCGCCCCAACCGCAATTGCCGTTGACGCCGACCATGCTAGCGACGCAGCACGCCAGCGGGGTGCCGCCGTGGGTCACCGTCGAGCGGCCGAGGTAGGCCGTGCTCTTTGACGTCAACAACAGAATGACCAGCATGCCCGCCTCGAGACCGCCCGCCGGCTCCTTGGTTATCGGGACCTGAGGGATGAGGAAGACCTTGAACCCCTGCTTGGCCATCTGCTTGCCCTCAGAGGTCACGGTGTCGATTTCACCCATACGCACCGGGTTTCGGAAGAGCATGGCCGCGAAGTGAAAGGTGAAAGGGACCGGTATGGTCGGAGCAGCAATGAACATGTGCAAATCAGCGAAGCCAATCATGCCGCCGCCCATATCGTAGAAGCAGGCACTCATGCGGCGACCCTAACTTCCTCGGCATGAATCCAGTGGGGCGGACGCTCGACTGAGTAGCGATGACCGCAGCCCCAGCAGGCTCGAACGGTGCGCTCGTCGACATCGAGGTGAACACTGCGCAGCCGTGGTCGCAACTCGCTGGTCGCTCCGTCACCGGCCTGCAGCGACACCTGGCTGGGACAAGCTGGCACCGCAAATCCGAAGGGCGCCCCCATACCACTGAGTTCGACGTTGTCGCCCGCAGTCAGCTCATCGAAAATGAGCGGCGGAGAAGCATGATGCTGCAGCCACAAGGTGGCGTGGATCGACTCGCGGATCTGCTCCGCGAGCCCCTGCTCCCCCATGCGACTGTCCTTCAAACGCTCCGCCCAAACGGCAGATCCCAATGCCACCAGCTCGGGACAGGGCGCAAAGCCAACCGGCGTTGGCGAGTCGTCCCAGCGACGCAACAGGTTCTGCGGATCCTCGATGGACGGCAGCAGCTGACCCTGCGCGGCCTCGGCGCTCGGGTGGTAGCCCACCCCCAGCGGATTGAGGAGATGGGGGATCGTGCCTCCCGGATGAGGCATCTTGGTTTGCAGGTCGTAGCCAGGCGCCAGCTCGTAGCTGCCGCCGAAGGCCCCTTGCCATTGCAACGGCAAAGCTTCGAAAGGAGCCGCCTCGCTCGCCACTAGCTCGCGACCACGCCGCTCCCAGCGGCGCTCGCCAAAGACCACCAAGCGTCGCTCATCATCGCCCACCTGCAGCATGACAGGTTGCACGTAGGGCGCGCGGGTCGGGCCAGGAACGAGCCCCACGGCGGTGACGGAGGTGCCGCGCCAGAGCAAGTTGTCCCGTGGATCGGGAGGGTCGCTCGGCTTTGGCTCCTGCGGCTCGAGCAACTGCGCCAGCCCGTCGCCACCAAGGGCAAAGCTCGCCTCGACGCCGACACACAAGACAGCCTGGTCATCCACCACGAGGCCACGCTTGAGCTGAACGGACAGAGGAGTGCGATTGTCCAGAAACATGGTCAACCGTTCTGCTTGATGAGCGCGGCGGCGGCATTGATGGTTCCGCCAGCGGTGACCATGGTGTCAGCGCCCGACTTGAGCGTGGTCCCACCAGAGGACCCGATGAATGTCGTACTCGAGGTCAAACCGGTCATGCCGTCCGAATGGACCATGTGGGTGCCCGATTTGCTCACGAAATTGCCGCTAGTGACCGACACGATTCCGCCAGCCATGACGATGCTCGCCCCGGCCCCATTGTTGAGGCAAATCAGCCCGCCTTGCATAGTGAGCGTCGCCCCGCCAGCATCAATGGCGAAACGGTCGCAAGCGAATCGGTGCTCGGACGCACGACACATGTGCCAGCCTCCGTGCTGCACCAACTGGTCGCCACCCACGTTCAGAGTGCGGTTAGCGGCCACATTGTGGAACTCTGTCGCGCCAACATTAATGGTCTGGTTGGCCCCAACGGTCACCGTGCGATCCGTCCCCACCGACAGCGTCTCCGTAGTCCCAATGGTGGTCTCCCGGGTCGTGGCGACCGTGTGGGTCTCAGTCGCGTTGAGCTTG
>JAUVCD010000980.1 GCA_030590865.1 Myxococcales bacterium
GGCTCGGGAGCTTTTTCGACGTTAGCGGCGCCAAAGGTGGACAGCTCGGCCGCCGGCGCCTCAGAGACCACGCGACCGGCTGCCGTCGCCCCTGGAACGTCGGCATCCGTATAGGGCAACAGAACCGTGATCAGCGGCTCGAGGGTATCGAGCCGGGTGTCCCGCTTCATCACCAGACAGCGATCGAGAACGTCCACCACATCGGCGGGCAAATCGGGAGCGTATTGCTGGACCGAGGGAACGGTGCCCTGCAGAAAAGTGGCGTACATGGCACCGAGACTTTCGAACTCGATAGGTCGGCGGCCGGTCAACAGCTCGAAGAACATGACGCCCATCGCCCAGACGTCGGCGCGCTGATCGATGTCCTTCTCGCTCATCGCCTGTTCCATCGACATGTAGTGAGGCGTGCCGAGCAGGGCACCGGTCTGGGTCTCGTTGCCCTGAGTCTCGGAATTCAAGGTCGTCGGATCGAGCACCTTGGCAATCCCGAAGTCGAGCACCTTGGGGACGAGACCGCGCTTGGGCGACTGAGCCAGGAAGATGTTCTCCGGCTTGAGGTCCCGGTGCACGATGCCAAGCGCGTGGGCCGCCAGCAGCGCTTCGAGCACCGGCAAGAACAGCGACGCTGCCTCGTGGAGTTGGACGGCCCCGCGCCGCTTGCGAAAATCGGCCAGTGTCTCGCCCTCGAGCAGCTCGAGCACCATCACGGGAGAGCCGTCGTCGGTCTCGAAGACGTCGAGGATCTCGATGACGTTGGGATGCTGGATCGCAGTGGCCGCTTTGGCCTCTCGCAGAAAACGACGAGTCGCATCGCTGGTCGGATCCTCGTTGGCGCGAATGACCTTCAACGCCACTGACCGACCGGTCTTGGTGTTCTCGGCGGCGTAGACCGCTCCCATACCGCCGCGACCGAGCAGCCGCAGAATGCGGTAGCGCCCACCGATGAGATCACCGGTAGCCGTCGAGCTGAGAGGATCGGTAGACACCCAGGCTGAGTTTACCGTGCTGAGAGCAGATGCCAAAGCCACGATAGGCCAGAACGTGGACAGGACGGCCTCCCACGGGACCGTCCACGCCAATTGACATCCCCACAGCCGTCCGCGAGGCTCCGCCCATGGGCGCCTGGGGCAGAGGTCGACGATTCGCTTTGGTGTCCTGTCTTGCCCTGGCAGCCGCCTTGACGGGCCCTCCCCTGGCGGCGCAGCCCGCGGACGATACCAAGCAGCAGCCTGCAACAGAGGCCCCCCCCCCGGTGGACGAAGCGACCCAACGGGGCCGGGATGCCTACCTGCGAGGCGTGGCCTTGTCCAAGCAGGAGCAGTGGGGCGATGCTCTCGCAGCCTTCGAGGACTCTGCTGCGGCGCGGGATGCTCCGATGGTGCAATACAACATCGCCATGTGTCAGCGAGCGCTCGGGCGCTACGTGGCCGCCAGCCGCACGGTGGCCGCGGTATTGCGAGACCCTGCAGATCTGTCCAACCTGCTTCGTGAGGACCTCGAGGCCTTCGCAACCGAGTTCGATGCGGTCTTGGTCAAACTCGAGATCACCATGGAGCCCAAGACCGCACGTTTGACCGTCGATGGTCGGCCACTCCTCGAGCAAGGGGACGAGTACCTCGCCTCCGTGGCGCCGGCAGGCAAAGGGACGTCGCCCAGGACTGAGACATTCACCCTGGTCCTCGACCCGGGCTCCCACCTGTTTCGCGCCACCCGTCCTGGCCACCAGCCGGTCGTGGTGCAGAAGTCCTATCGGGCAAGCCAACGGGCCAAACTGCTACTCCGGCTGGACGAAATGCCTGCCACAGTCGCCATCGAATCGGAGCCCAAGGCGGCCATCGTGAGGGTCAACGATCGGGAGGTGGGCCTGGCACCCATCGAGATCGAGCGCCCTGCCGGGCGGTATTCCTTCGAGGTGGTCAAGAACGACTTCGAAACCTACACCGCCGAGCTCGACCTGGAGGCCGGCCAGCGATCGTCGCTCACGGCCAAGCTGATTCCATACGAAGAACCGATCATCGAAAAGTGGTGGTTCTGGACATCCATCGGAGCCGTGGTCGCCGGCGGCGTGGTCCTCACCTACGTGCTCACCCGTCCCGAGCCCGAGCCGCCGCCCTACGACGGAGGCAGCGCAGGCTGGGTCGTCACGCCGCAGCTGCTGCAGTTCTGATGTCGAGATCGCAGATTGCTCACGTGTCCGAGTAGCAAGCCGTCGACTCGGTCGAGCAGTTCTGGCCGATGCAGGCGTTGCACTGGCCTTGCGCGGACCCACCACTGCAGAAGCTATTGGCGCACTGGCTGACGCAGTTGGTGGTGCAAACACAGGTGTCGAGCGCATTCCAAATGTCGGCGGATGACGGCTGACCGTCGGTGCACAGGCCGCTTGGATTGGCTTGAGTGCTCAGCACATCGAAGCAGCTGACGCAGTTGGACGATCCGCCCTGGCCACCGCCACCCTGGTTGCCGCCCTGGCCGCCGCCACCCTGGTTGCCGCCACCCTGGTTGCCACCCTGGCCGCCGCCACCCTCACCACCGCCACCGGTCGCCGTGCCACCGTCGCCGCCGCCGCCCGATGTCGTACCGCCGGT
>JAUVCD010000486.1 GCA_030590865.1 Myxococcales bacterium
GCGGAGCGCGGTGTGAATCGATGCCCCTGGCTTGTGGCGCTGCACCTCGCAAGGGGGCACCGGCAGGCGGGGCGTAGGACGACGGGGGAGGGAAGCTACTGGCGGCACCAGGGTTGAAGCCCTCCCGATCTGGCTGCGGACCGGTCCAGGATTCGGGGTACTCTTCGACGCTGTCTTCAAATTCGATTTCCGGCGCGGCTCGATCCGGTTGCGGACCGGTCCAGGATTCGGGGTACTCTTCGACGCTGTCTTCAAATTCGATTTCCGGCGCTGGGGGACCTGCTGGCGCTGCCGGTGGCGTGGGTGCCGGGGCCTGCTTCGGCTCTATCGGTGCCTGGGCGTTGGCCGCCTTGCCGGCCATCGTGTTGAAGACCCGGCGCAGTTTCTCGGCCGTTGGGTTGGTGGGTGCAACCAGACCGAAGGGGAGGTTGTTCGGATCGATGATTGCGGTGGCTTCCAGGTCGGCGCTCTCCTGATCGTCATCGGGACATTCACCGATGTGGGCCATCGCGGCCCGCAAATCAGCGAGCATCTGGTTGGCTAGTCGGTAGCGCACCGACACGGCTTTGCTGACGGCACGCTCGATGATGGGTCCAAAGGGCGAGGCCTGCACCTCTACCGGAATCGTCAAGGGAACATCGGAGCCCTGGAGCGCGAAAATCTCCAACTCGGTCCTGGCATCGACCAGCGGCCGGCCGAGCAGCATTTCTGCCATCACCAGTCCGAAGGCGTAGATGTCCGCCGCCTGGCCGAGCTCTTCGCCTCGGACTTGCTCAGGCGCCATGTAACGGGGCGTTCCGAGCAGCGAGCCGGCCACGGTGACGTCCATCTTGGCGCCTTTGCCCACCACTTTGGCGAGACCGAAGTCCAGCACTTGAACGACCTCGCCGAGCATGCCGCTGGACATGAAGATGTTGGCCGGCTTGATGTCTCGATGCACGATGTGCAGGCTGTGAGCCTTGTCGAGCGCTCGCAGCACCTGGTCTGAGCACCTCGCGGTCCCGTGCCAGCCCAGTGGACCCTCCCCCTTGATTTTCTCTTCCAGTGACTGACCGGTCAGCAGGGCGAAGACCAGGTAGGGGATGCCGTTTTCGGCGTGCCCATAATCGAGCAAGGGCACCACGTGAGGGTGCTGAAGCCGTTTGACCATCTCGGCTTCTCGGGCGAATCGCTGCCGCTCCGCCGCGCTGTCCGGATGCTCCGAGTGCATCACTTTCAGCGCCACCTCCTGTGTCATGCCCACCCGCTGGGCGCGGTAAACCGTGCCGCTCCCGCCGATCCCGATGGCAGCCTTGATGCGGTAGCTGTTGGCCACCACATCACCGGGAAACAGATCGGGGCACAGGTCGCTCACAGGGGCTCAAAAACATCCTACAGGCGGGGCACCCAGGCGACGAGCCCAGTGCACCACAAGGGAGCATAATGTGGTATGATTAAGTACATCCTTTCCCAGATTTGCGGGCGGAACCTCGCGGCGGTGTGCTAGCCGACCTCGAGACGACAGGAGACCTGACCTTTGCTACCGAGACTTGATTGGGCCAACAGGAATTGGTGGGCGCCACGGTTGTGCGGCGCCCTCGCCCTCGCGTTGACGGCTTGCGCCAGCGGCGAAACGATTGACGGTGGCGGTAACTCCCCTGTTGGAGGCAATGGCGGCGACGGGGGCTCGAGCGGTACCGGTGGCTCGACCGGTTCCTGCGGCACCGATTGCACTCAGATTGCGACCCCGGCGTGTCAGGTCGGTCAGTGCAACGAGCAAACGGGCCAATGTGAGGTCGTGGCCGATGCGGATGGCGCCAGCTGCGACGATGGTCTCTTCTGTTCGGTGAACGATGCCTGTTCCGGCGGTCAGTGCGTCGGCGGACCACAGAACGATTGCGGTCTGACCCCCGACGAATGTGAAGCGATCACCTGTGACGAGCAGTCCCAGTCCTGTGCGTCCGCCAGTGTGCCCAATGGCTCGGGCTGCATCTCCACCGACCTGTGCCAGGCCAACGCTACCTGCACCAACGGTCTGTGCATTGGCCAAGAGAAGGACTGCTTCTTCTCGCCGGTGCCCAACGAATGTTACAACTCGGTCTGCAACCCGCAGAACGGCGAATGCGAGCCGGTCGTCAACCCAGGCGCCCTAGGGCAGCCCTGCGCCGGTTCGGGCGATCTGTGCATGGTCAACAAGACCTGCGACAACGCCGGCGCCTGTCTCGGCGGCACGCCGAAGGACTGCACCCACCTGACCGTGGGCTGCACCAACGGTATCTGTGACACCAACAACGGTGCTTGCATTGGCGATCCGGTGGCGCCTGGCGGGCAGTGCTTCGATGGTGTGCCGGCCTGTAATACCGGTACCTGTGACAACAACAGCAATTGCATTCCCAGCCCGGTGACCGATGGCACCAGCTGCAATGACTACAACGCCTGCACCACTGGCGACATTTGCACGACTGGTGTTTGCGGCGGCAGCGCGGTGACCAATTGCACGACCTATTTCGAAGAGTATTTCGACGCCCAGTGCCCCCCTGGCGGCTGGACGCTCAACCCGGACTGGGAGTGTGGTGTGCCCAGCAGCGGGCCAGGGTCGGCCTACACGGCGACCAACTGCCTGGCGACCGTTCTCAGCGGCAATTACAACGACGGCCTGACTTATGCTCAGGCCTACGCTCAGACCCCGCCGATCGATCTGAGCTCAGCCACCGAGCCGATTGTGAGCTTCCGGGCTTGGACCCACACCGAGAGTTGTTGCGACGGCTGGAACGTCAAGGTGAGCACCGATGGGGGAGCGAGCTTCAACGTGCTCAGCACGGTGGAACCGCCCTACAATCTCAACATCGATGGTGAGGCATGCTGGGGCGACGACCTGTCGACGCTGGGATGGCAGGCCGTCACCGCCGATCTGAGCGCCTTCTTGGGCCAGCAAGTCATTCTCCGCCTGTCGATACGGAGCGACACCTCGATCACCTATGCTGGGATCTACGTCGACGACGTGGTCGTCTCCGAGGCGGCTGAGGTCCCGCTGGTCATCACCAGCACCTCACCCCTGCCGGATGGCTACGTGGGCTACCCCTACAGCCAGTTCATCCAGCGCTCAGGCGGTTCGAGCGGTGCTGTTTGGTCCATCACCGGGGGCACCAATCACAGCTGGCTGACCATCAACTCGACCACCGGCGAGCTGATCGGCAACCCCACCAACGGCGAGCTCGGAGCGGTCTCAGTGACCGTCCACGTCGAAGAGACTACGCTACCGACCAACTTCGCGGACGGGGTGTTCACCTTCGACGTCGCCTCGGCGATCTACTTCGAGGACTTCGAAGGCACCTGCCCCAACGGCTGGACCCTCGGCGGCGACTGGCAGTGTGGGACGCCGACCGTGGTGGGGCCGTCTACGGTCTATAGCGGCGTCCAATGTCTCGCGACCCAGCTCTCCACCGAATACAACAACGGCCAGGCTTGGGCGACGGCGACAGCCAGCTCACCACCCATCAACCTGGCGGGCACCACCACGCCGCAGCTCACCTTCTACGCGTGGATGCTCACCGAGGGATCCACCTACGACGGCGCCAACCTGAAGATCAGCACCGATGGCGGGGCAACCTACTCTCTCTATGCGACCCCCCAACCGGCCTATACTTTGACTATCGACAACGAGGCGGCGTGGGGCGGTGACCTGTCAGGCTCGGGGTGGCAACCGGTCACCGCTGACTTGACCAGTTTTGCCGGCCAGACCATCAACGTGCAGATCGCCTTCAGCACCGACGGATCCGTCGTTGAGGCAGGCGTCTACATCGATGACGTGATGATTGCCGACTAGGGCAGCAGCAAGCGTGGTGGGGTCAAGCTAGCCCCAGCAGCTCGCGCACCACCGCGGCGTCGGACAGTGGCTGGCTACCGTGGCCATCGATTTGCTCGGTCTCGTGACCTTTGCCCGCCACCACGACCAGGTCATCGGCGCCCGTATCGGCTAGCGCTTGCGCGATGGCTGAGCGGCGATCGAGCACTGTAGTGACCGCTGGGTGATCGCTCAGGGGCGTTGCGAGCTCGGCGGCGATGGCTGCTGGATCCTCGGACCGGGCGTTGTCACTGGTGAGGATGATCCGGTCTGCCGTCGCGGCGGCTCGCCCCAAGGGGGCGCGCTTGCTCTGCTCGCGATTGCCGCCTGCGCCGGTGACCACGGTGAGGCAGCCGGGGCACAGGTGGCGGGCGGTGGCCAGGGTCCGCCGCAAGGCGTCAGGCGTGTGGGCATAATCGACCACCACCGGTGGGTCGCGGGATAGGACCTGGAAGCGGCCTGCTGGGGGTGGTGCGGCCTCGATGGCGGCGGCTGCCCGGTCAGCGGGCACGCCGGCGGCCAGCGCCCCGAGTAGCGCGGCCAGCGCGTTCTCGACGTAGATGTCGCCGATCGCCGACAGCCGCAGGCTCTGGGGCAGGGCGGTCAGCCGTTCGTTGTGCTCCAACCGAGCCACCGTTCCATTCCAGTCGACGTGAAGGTCGCGAGCGACCAAGTCGGCCGTGCTGTCGTTACCGCGGCCATAACGCCACCGCTCGACGTCCGGGCCTATGATCTCTTCGAGCAGTTCGCTGGCCGGATCGTCGCAGTTGAGCACGGCGCTGCCGCCAGGCGGAAGCTGCAAGAACAACTGCGCCTTGCTTGCCAGGTAGTGTTCGGCGCTGCCGTGGATGTCGAGGTGGTCCTGGCTGAGGTTGGTGAACACGCCAACCCGACAGCGCCAGCCCCGCAGGAAGCCAGCGGCGAGCGACGCGCTGGTGAGCTCGATGGCTGCGTGGTGCGCCCCTTGGTCACGGCCGCGGCCCATGGCCTCGAGGAAGCCCGCGTAGGTGGGAGGGAAGGGGTAGGTCTGCGGTCCGATTCGGTGTCCCAGGGTGGTGACGCTCACGGTGGCGTCGTCGATCTGGTCGAGGGCAGCGGCGATCCACCCCACCGTGCTGCTCTTGCCGTTGGTGCCGGTGACGCCGACGGTGAGGATCTCCTCGACCCACGGTGGTGGTGGCGGGAAGAACGTCACTGGGGTGGTCTCAGCGCGCGTCCAGATCGAAGAGGCACCCGCCGACGGTGCAGCTCTCATTCATGCAGCTGATGAGCACGTCTCGTCGGTCGGTCTTGACGGCGCTCAGGGCGGTACGGCAGGTCATGGCGTTCAGGTCCTGAGCCGAGTGCATGCTGCCGCCGCCGCAATGGTTCAGCACGGTCTGGCAAGGCGCCGTGGCATCCGGTTCCGGGTGGATCGCCAGGGTGCCCACGACAAAACACTGGCCCGCTGCATCGTAGGTGCAGATGTCCTGGCGACCGCTCTTGGCGGCCAGGCAGTCCACAGCTCGCTCTGCCGCTGCTGGCTGCAAGGCTCGCCCATAGATCTCACACTCTTCCATGGTGGAATGGAAGCTTTCGCAATGGGGCCCTGGTGGCGGCTTGAGTCGCTGGCAGGCTTCGGCGAGCCTGGCGGCGAGCCGGGCGTCGTGGTCGATGGGATCACCCTGCTCGGTGGCCGGCTCGCTGGGGGCCCGATTGGGCAGGGGCTCATCGGTTGCCGGATCGATGGCGATGCTCGGTGGCACCACCTTGATGTCCCCGTTGTCTTCCGGGGCGCGGGGGCTGGTTGGGGGGCTACACGAGCCAGTGGCAATCGAGGCGGTCAACAGCAGAAAGCGCTCGCGAACGACATGCAGCCGGGCACCAGTCTAAGCGATCGACAATCCCAGCAAGGGGGCGCGCACGATTCGGTCGACCACAGCCAATCTCCTCGGCCTTGCCGCTTTGCTCATTCAGGTGCGCGGCCGCGCAGAGCCCAGCAACAATGCAGCAGCCGGATGGGCTCGGTGGGGAAGTGCTCGTTGAGTGTGCATCGCAAGGTTTCGTCGAAGCGCGCTAGCTTGCCGCCCGATAGACTGGCACGAACGCCGGCACTCGCTCGCACCCGTCCGCGCCAGGCCTTGTGGGCGTAGCTGACCTCGACATCGAAGGAGAATGTCTGGATGTCCTTGAACCCCGCGGAGCGCACGTCACCGAGCCACTCGGGGTGATGGCCCGTTCCACCGCCTAGCTTCCACTCGGGGTTGTAGCTCTCGATGAGCTGCTCGGTCGCCTCGACCGCGTTGTCTGCCAGAGGGATCCAGTCGAACTGGGCGAGGACGATGTGGCCACCTGGTCCCAGCACTCGCTTCACCTCCCGAAGGGCCGCAGGACGATCGACCCAGTGCCAACACTGGCCCGCGGAGACGACGTCGAAGCTGTTGGCGTCGAGCCCGGTGCGCTCCGCGGTGCCGTCGACATATTCGATCTGGTGATCATGTCGCTGGCTGATGCGTTTCGCTTCTTCGAGCAGCTCCCCTGACGGGTCGAGCCCAACCACGGCGCAGCCCCGGCGGGCGAAGCCGCGGGCGATGGCGCCGGTGCCGGTTCCGACATCGAGCACCCGCTGGTTCGGCAGACCCAGTCCCACCGCCGCCAGCCGCTCAAATAGCTCGTCGGGAAAGCCCGCCCGATACTGGCCAAGGTCGGCTGCTGCTTTCTCGAGATCCACGTCAACCATGAACGGTCCCTATCTTTCATGGCCGAGTCGTCCTGTGGGACGCTCTGCCCGGTAGCCGTGACCGACGGCCGCCGCGGGGCAGTCTACACGATTGACCCGCCAGCTGCTGGGCGGCCAGCTGAGCCCGGTCGCTGCCGGGACCTGGCGAAAATTCCGGGCGGCGGCTGCCGTCCGGGGGCCTGCAGCTATTCGGCGAGCAGTGAGGTGACGTCCTCGAAGGCCTCGGTGCACGGCGATCCCGCTGCGAAGAGGTAGTGGCCTACTCGTCCTGGTGTGATCCCCACGATGGTTGCTGAACAGGTGCCGTAGAATTCCGTGTGGATGCACAATGCCTGCAGCTCTACGAGCAGCGGTTTGGTGAGCCATGAGCCAGGTGGCGGGTCAGCAATCTGATCGGCTGGTGGCCGCTCGTGATCACTGAGCACGAGGGTCAATTGCTGCTGCAGCTCGTGCCAGGTCAGGCCACCTAACTCGTCCACATCGCCGAGCAAGGCCTGGGCTCGTTGCACCTTCGGGAAATCATCCGAATCGAGTCGGTCGTTGGGTAGTACGTGGGCTCCTTGGGGAACCGGCTCGATGCTCAGCTCGGCTTCGGGACCGGCGCGAGCGAGCTCGAGGGTGCGCCCATCACCGTAAAGCAGGTTGAACGGGTTGTACTGATGGGCTTCGAGCGTCTCGAGGAAGTCATGGATCGCCGCGACCGATCCACAGCGCAGCGCCTGGCTGACCACCTGGCCACGAGAACGCAGCTCGCGGTTGGGCGGCTGGAAGGTGCGCTGGTTGGTCAGCCCCACGAAAAGGCCATCCTCGGTGGCCCCCATCCAGGTCCCACCGAGCGCCTCGTCGACGCCGCCAAT
>JAUVCD010000922.1 GCA_030590865.1 Myxococcales bacterium
CGCTCGATACCGCCACGCTGCTCGCCGAAGGCTCGGCCGCAGCGCCTGAGCTCGCGGCCCCGGACGAGGCCGCCAGATCCCCATCGGCGGCGGCCCCGGTCCCACCACCCGAGGCCGGCTCACTCGCCTCGACCGGCGAAGCGGTGGATTCGGCACCAAGTCGCCCGGCTGCAGCCCAGCCGCCGAGGGCCAAGAGCACGCCGGTCACCGCCCCGGCGAAGGCCATCATGGCTCGGCCACCGCGCGTCGAGCCGGCTGGCACGGACCTGGCGCGCGCTGCGGTGACGACCGGATCGACGGTGGACGGACCGCCGGTGTGCCACGGGGCGCCATCATTGGGAGCTGAGACATCGGGAAATGGCGTGGTCGCCGGCGGCTGGGTCTCTTCAACTGCCACCGCCCCCTCACGGGCGGCAATGGCCGCTTCCACCTCGTCAGGGACCGCCAAGGCCACGGTGGCGGCCTGACCTGGCGTCCAGGCGCCCCGCGGTGGGAGTGGCGAATTAGCCCCCGCCCCAGCCGCCTCACCTGCAGGCGCCGCCTCCCCCGCCTCCCCCGCTGGCGCCAGCCCCGCCCCTGGCTCCAGGCTGGATGGCATTTGCAGATCGTCGCCGAGCTGACCCAGCTTGCCTGCTCGCCGCTCGGCACGGTAGCGGCGCAAGGCTGCCTCCAGAGCATCGCTGAGCTCGAGCATCGAGCCAAAGCGCTCGTCGGGCTGCTTGCTCAAAGCCTTCTGCGCAATGGCAGACAGGTCTTCTGGGAATCCGGGCACCACCTCGGTGAGCGGTGGCGGCACCAGGGTCATGCAGCGGGCCACGATCTCGGCGGCGGTGAGCTCGGCGCTGCGTGGACAGATGGGGTGCTCGCCGCTCGCCAGCTCGTAGAGGATGACGCCGAGAGCGAAGACGTCGGTGCGAGCGTCGACCGCATCGCCCTGCAGCTGCTCAGGCGCCATGTAGCCGATGGTGCCCAGCCGGGTCTTGAAGTTGGTGGTCTTGAGACCCCACTGCCGAAACTTGGCGATCCCGAAATCGAACACCTTGGCGATGCCATGGACCACCGAGACGTTCTCAGGCTTCAGATCCCGATGAATGACCCGCAGCTGATGGGCCGCCGCCACCCCATCGGCGACATGCTTGCACCAGCGAGCCACGTCCTCCACCGGCACTCGCCCACCGCGCTCGCGGATGATCTGTCTGAGCGTCTGACCTTCCAGGAACTCCAGAGCCACCCAGATGATTGACTCCTTGTCGCCCTGATCGACCTTCCCCGCTTCGTAGAACCGCACCACATGCACGTGATCGATGGCGGCGAGCAACTGGATCTCCCGCTTGAACCGATCGAGCTGGCTAGACCCCAGGCGGGTAGAGAACTGAAGCGTCTTGATGGCCCGCTGCGCGCCGTCGGTCCCCTCGGCCAGATAGACGACCGCCATCCCACCGCGACCGATCTCGCGGATGATCTGATAGGGACCGCAGCGGTCTCCAGGCTCGAGCAGCTTGACGCTCATGGGCACATGTTGGTGGCTCAGATCCGCTCCCGCCGACCGGACTAGCCACCCCCTCCGAGAAACACCACGACGAGGCTAGTCAAGACAGCCGCCGCTGCCGCACACAGGGCGAAGAGCTGCCAGCCAAGGGGATCGCGCCAGGGCGCTGCCGGCCCGGTGACCGGCGGCCCCACCGCCGCAGGTGGCCCGGGACTGGCCACGGTGGCCTCGACAGCCACGGCCGGAGGCTGGGGGCTCGCCATGGTAATTTCGAGTGGCGCCGACGGTGACCCGGTCGGTGGCTCGCCGACTGCTCCCGGAGCTGGACTCAGATCTCGCCCGAACAACGGTGCGCCCCGCTGCCAATCGCTCTGATCGAGACCCAGCTCGACGGAGAGCTGTTGGTATGACGGCGCCTGCTCGAGCAGCTCGGCGGCGAAATCGAGGGCTGTGTCGAAGCGCTCGCTTGCCTCCTTGGCCAAAGCTCGCAACACGACTTGATCGAGCGCCTTGGAAATCGGCTGGGAGGCGAGCTCAGAGGGCGGCCTGGGCGGCTCGTTCACGTGGGCGTAGAGCATTTGCGTCAGATCGGTGTGATGCGCGAAAGGCGTCGTCCCAGTCAGCATGGCGTAGAGCACCACACCGAGCGCATAGAGATCGGTGTGCCGGTCGACGGTCTTACCGAGCGCTTGCTCAGGGGCCATGTACTTCGGCGTCCCGACCACGATCCCGTCCGCCGTCGGCTGACTGAGGGGCTCGAGCCCAGTCACCGCCGTCACCAGTTTGATGATGCCAAAGTCCAGCAGCTTGAGCCGCCCGGAGCTGCAGCGAAACAGGTTGGCCGGCTTGATGTCCCGATGGACGAACCCCGCTTCATGCACCGCATGCAAGCCGCTGAGCGTCTGACGGGCCAGCTCGAGCGCCTCAGCGACCGGCAGCCACCCTCCCTTTGCCGCCAGATAGACGTCCAGCGGCTGGCCCTCCAGTCGCTCCATCACCAAAAACGGTCGCCCATCGGTCGTCGCGTCGCAATCGAGCACGTCCACGACGTTGTCATGACGCAAGCTGGCGAGGGCCTGGGCCTCGAGACGCAGGCGATCGGTCATCCCGCCACCTAGATGGGGCTTGAGGATCTTGACGACCACCGACCGCTTGAGGCGCACGTGCTCGGCGACAAAAACCTCGCCCATCGCACCTGCCCCGAGCTCCTCGAGCAGGCGGTACGAACTTCCCTCGAGCAGCGCTTGAGCAGATTCCGTAGACATCCCCGCGGGCCGATGGTCGCAGACCTAGCCGGCGGGCGCTCCCCTTTTTCGCCATCCCAGACCGCCGCCCCCGAACACCTCTCGCGAAGACACCACGCCGAGGTGGCGATGACTCGGACGAGCGAGGTAGCATGGCGCCATGGGGCGCTGGGGGCCAAACGCAGCATGACGACTGAGATGGGGCACATGGAGACCCGGCGAGCCACCGCATGGGGGGCTCTGCTGGGA
>JAUVCD010000680.1 GCA_030590865.1 Myxococcales bacterium
GGGCGGCGGCGGTGGCGGCGGCGACGTTGGCTGCGCCGACGACGGCAATGAGGACAACGACAACCCGAACCAGGCCACCAGCTCCGGTGCGGGCACCCACAGCGGGTTGATGATCTGCAGCGGCGATGACGACTACTTCACCTTCAACTCGCCAGGCAGCCTCGAGGTCTCGATCAACTTCGATCACAGCGAAGGCGATCTGGACATGGCCATCTTCTCAGGCAGCGAGCAGCTCGACTCGAGCGACTCGACCAGCAACAGCGAGACGCTGACCGTCAGCGGCGCCGGCACCTACACCGTGCGCGTCTATGGCTACAGCGGCGCCCAAGCAGGCTACTCGTTGACCGCGTCGCTCTAAGAAACGGTCGGCTACCGACCATCAACAAGCCGGGCGCGGGCTCTTCCCGCGCCCGCCTCAATTTTGTGGATGCCAGCCACCGCGCCAGCCAACCGCGCCAGCAGAGCCCGTGTCTCCAACAAGGAACCCCCTCCGTCGTCTTCCCCTCAATCAGAAAACTCGTCGTCGTCGAAATCGCTGTGGTCAGGTGCACAAGCGGTGGTCAAGCCCCTACCGATGGTCACCAAACTCATCCAAGCGCCCCCGGGCTTGTCCACGGCATGTGCAGCTGTCCACAGCACCCCCTGCCCAACACCAGGAGCAAACGAGCCCCCGGTTGGCGCCTATGGTGCGAAACAGGTCTCCCCCCTCTCTTCATTAGGACAGAACTCGACTAGTGAGGCGTCACTAACCGAGTTCAGTAGCCACCTAACACCTACTCTCCAAGGCCGAGCGCGGTGCCCCGCATCCGCTCCGCCAACCCAAAGAGCACCGTGTCGTCGTAGCTTCCCCGGGGCGGCGTCTTGGTTCCCGCCAAGTGCACGAAGGCCTTCACCTGCTTGCCCCGGTCCAGAGCCACCACCCGCCGGCAGCCGGCCTCGAGCAGCACCTCGGTGGCTGCTTCAGGGCTGTCGTGAGTTGCTACGGCTACCAGCATCGTAGCTGGAGGCAGCAGACAGGCCTGGGCGCGTCGGCGGCGCGCACCCAGCTCGCGGGCTTCGCTCCGCACCTTGCCCCCCTCGGCCAGGATCATCAGCTCGGTTGCGTCGCCTGGTGGGGCCATGGTCTCGACCGACCGGGCGATGGACAGAGCCTCGCCCTGGGCACCCGTAGTGAGCACGCCGAGGAAGGGGCGGATGGGCAGGGTGGCAATTCCATCGAGCACTAAGCCTCGCCGATTGCGTTTGCGGAAGCCGACCCCGAGCCCGACAGCTGCCATGGTCTGAGCTAGCTCGGTGCTGGCGAGCGGCCCCTCCGCAGTGCGGCCAACTCGCTCCCGTTTGCCGGGCCGGATCTGCCAGGCGAAACGGTCGGTGGCGAAAGCGGTGAGCTCGACCTTGGAGCCCAGCTTCTCGACCTCGGCGACGTAGATAGCCGGCAACCAGGCGGGTGGTGGATGGGCGCAGGCGGCCGGCTTCCACGAGAATTCAGCGCTGGTTCGAGGCTTCGAATCGCCGAGCACCAGGTAGAAGAAGTCGCGCGGTGAGGCCTCGAGAAAGCGGTCCGACCCAATGGTCATGTCGTCGCTCAACAGCTGGCTTCGCGACGGGTTCGCCCGAGCATTCAGGTAGGTGAAGCCGACGTGGCTCGGGCTCATATCGAGGTGCAGCGCGTCGACGCAGCCGGCGAGCTTCAGGCCCTGGGCCAACGTGTCGCTGGTCAGCGCGCTGCCCCAACCGTAGATGAGCAGCCCTTCAGCGGTGCGGCACAGGGCAGAGCGCTCGGCGATGACATCACCGCCCTCGGGAGGAAAGCCCCAGCGGGTGCGGTCCTCAGGGTTGATGACCCCTCGCCCGATGAGTGGATCGAGCTGTTGGCGAAGCGAGACCAGATCTTCAGGAAGCTGGCCAAGCTCGCCCCAGGTGCCCAAGTGGGTCCTACCCCAGCTATCGATGGCGACTGTGGCGCGGTGTGGCTGAGGTGGAACCAGCACCCGTCGGTCGACGATCATGCCGGCGTTCGGATCCTGCCGCTGAAAAGCGCCGTTGAAGGCTGCCACCACCCTGGAGCGGTCGGTCGGGCGGATGCTCCCTCGTCCGCGGGGCCCAGTCTGTGGTCGTGGCGCCTCGAAGCCGGCCTCGATGCGCAGCTCCAGCTGCCGGGTGTCGATCGCCACAAGGGTGACGTCGGTCGCAGGCCGATCGGGATCAGGCCGGATCACCGTCTCCAGCAGATAGGGGTCGGGCTCGCCCACCACGGCGGTCGCCGCAGGAAGCCAGTCAGCAGACGGGGGGCGCCACGACCCTTCCCCTTCGAGCCGGTGCTTGAACAGCGGGGCAATGTCCGCCGGCGGCCATCCAAGAGTAGGGGTCGGGTTACTCTTCTCCGGTTCGGCCAAGGCGCGGTTGCGAGTGGTTGCACCAGACCAGCTGGCGAGCCTGCGCCGAGCCGTCAGCAGCGTAGCCATGAATCGATCGGCCGCCGCTGCCGTCCCGTGGTGACGCAGTAGCGTGCCGATGGTCTCGGGCACGGTCTTGGCCCACCTCGGGGCCGACCAGGCCTGGACTCTGAACGGGTCTTCACCTCCCGGGTTGAGCTTGCCGCCTACCAGATCCAGGGCTGCTGGTCGCGGCGGGTCACCAAGCGCCATGATCAGTCGGTGGTCTTGCAGCTCGATTTGTACCTTCTCCGGCGGCTTGCCGAAGACAATCTCATGGCGCGCCAAGCCCCGGAGCGTCCCGACGGCGAAGAAGTTGTCGAGCCCCCACAAGACCCTCTGCGCCCATGGCACATGAGGCGGCGCGGCTCCGTCCAGATCGATGACCGTGACCCCCTGGACTGCGCCGAAGCCTCGAGTGACATAAGCCACGTAGCGATTCCGGGCGACCAGCATGTCCTCGTCACCCAAAGGCGTCTGGGTGAGGTTCCGCAGGCTGCGGACCGCTACCGGGCGCCCCTCCCGACTCACCCGCACTCGGGCGCGGTACAAATCTCGGGGCCCGTCGGCCTCGGTGGTCGCTAAAAACAGGACATTGCGCCCCAGCAACGAGTCGCTGAGCGACCCCTCGCCAGGCTCCCACACGAACTCATCGGTGGCCACGGTGCCGCTGACGGCCACCTCGAGCAGCTCGGCCACGCCCTCCAGCGTCGGCTCTGCCGGCGCCTGAGAGCTCAGCCGCAGGACGCTGGCCACGATGGCCGTGACCGCCAGCAGCGGTAGCCTCCTCAGCACCTTTGTCCCAACTTTGGCCAGCAAGGCCACGCAGGGTCTAGTGGCCGCGGGGCCTTGTCAAGCAGTGGCGCACCGCGAGCGAGGAGAGTATGTGGAGCTTGCGCGAAAAGCTGATGGAGTCGGCCTCCAAGCCCGTGACGTCCCGCTAAGCGCATGGAAACATCGAACTGTTGACTACTTCACAAGACAATCGAACGGGCCCCGGCGAGGCAGGTGGAAACGGCTCTGCCACCAGCGCCACCCACATCGAGGCGCGCAACTTGCCGCGGCACGTGGGCATCATCATGGATGGCAACGGCCGCTGGGCCGCCCAGCGAGGCGAGGACCGCTGCGAGGGGCACCGAGCCGGTAGCCACGCAGTGCGGCGCATCGTCCGAGTGGCTCGCCGCATCGGTCTGGAGGCGCTCACCCTCTACGCCTTCAGCTTCCAGAACTGGGCCCGGCCCCCCGCCGAGGTCGCTGGCCTGATGGCCTTGCTGCACGATTTCCTGATCGAGGAGCGCAGCGAAATCCTCGGCAACGGCATCCGCCTGGCAGCGATCGGAGATCTGGACCAGCTACCTGCCCCCGTGCGTGCCGTGCTCGACCAACTTTGCGCCGACTCGGCCCACAACTCGAGGATGACCTTGACCTTGGCCCTGTCCTACGGAGGCCAGGAAGAGATCGCCCAGGCCATGCGAGTCATTGCTGCCGAAGCCGCGGCCGGCAAGCTCGATCCCCAAGCCATCGACATCGACACCATTCGGAGCCACATCCCCAGCCTGCAGGTAGGCGATCCCGATCTGATCATCCGTACCGGCGGCGAGCGACGGCTCAGCAACTTCCTGCTCTTCGGCAGCGCCTATGCCGAGCTCTTCTTCAGCGACCGCCACTGGCCCGACTTCACAGAAGAAGACCTATTTCTGGCCATCGCCAGCTACCAACGGCGTGAGCGCCGCTTCGGTCTCGTGTTAGAGGGAGGGGCAGGGCTCTCCCCAAGAGCCAAGTCTTCGGACAGCAACTGACCGCCTGCGGCAAGACCGCCGGAATCAGTTGACCGCACTGGACCTGCCGACCCTCAACTATCCATGGCCGCTTCCAACCTGACGCTTCGCCTGGTCACGGCGGGAGTGCTGATCCCGATCATCCTGGCCCTCCTGTTCCTGGGGCCCGCCTGGGGTTGGTTGGTCTTCATACTCATCGTCTCGATCACCGGTTCCGTCGAGTTCTTCGGCATGACCCACCCAGGTGACCGCCTCGCCCAGATCGGCGGTGTGGCCCTGCTGTGGACCGTGATGCTGGCCATGTGGTTCGTCCAGGACCACCCGATGGTCCTGCTCACCGTCGTGCTCCTGCTCCCCTTCACCGGCATCGCCTACACCCTCTGGAAAGTCGGCGACATCAAGACCGCCGCCCTCCGCGCCACCGCCGCCACCTTCGGCCCCTTCTGGCTAGGCGCCGGCTTCGGCTCAGTCGTCGCCCTGCGCATCATCCCAGCCACCCACGGCCCGGCCTACGTCCTGCTCGCCCTCGGCATCGCCTGGAGCTCGGACACCGGCGGCTATTTCACCGGCCGCGCCTTAGGCAAACACAAGCTCTACCCCAAAATCAGCCCCAAAAAGACCGTCGAAGGCGCCATCGGCGGCGTCATCGCCGCCAGCCTCTGGGCCGTAGTCGTCCACTTTGCCATCCTCCCGACACTCCCCATCCGCGACGCCGTGATCCTCGGAGC
>JAUVCD010001057.1 GCA_030590865.1 Myxococcales bacterium
CAATCCCAAGCAGCGGGTCGACATCGACCCATTCAATCCCGACAAGAAGAGTCCCATCTACGTCGAGTGTCGTGATGATGGCGTGCTCATCCACCCAGACGACCCGACGACGGGGCGAGCCACTTTCGTAGCCCGCTACGACATCGCCCTGGCCGACAGCGCCTGGGCCACTCTCACTCGACGGCTGGAGTACGATGGGTCTCGCTACCTGTTGCTCTTGGTGCGTCCTGACGGCGTGGGCACCTTCGGCGACGTGCGGGCCACGGTGAGCGGGACCAACATCGACTTGGGTTACGAGCCGCTGTTTGGCAAGGGCAAGGTCCAGTTCCGCCCCAAGCAGGGCCACCCATGAGCCGGCGGCGGTCCGCAGGCGGGGCGGCCATCTCGCTAGACTCGTTCCTCGACATCGTGACCAATGTGGTGGGCGTGCTGATCCTCATTGCCGTGGTGACCGTGCTCAGCGCCAGTGACTTCGCCGTTGCCTCAGGAGCCACCGCCTTGTCGGCGCCCCGCCAATCAGCCAGCCGCATCGTCTTCGAATGCTCTGGCGACCGGCTCTATTTCGTCGACGAAGAACGGAACGCCGAGCGGGTGCGTCGCCTGGTTCGGCGCGAGTATCCTGATGAGCCGATCTCGGGTGACGTGGTCGCGGCGCTGCTCGCGTTGCATGATGTGGGTGATGCCAATCACCGAGTGCAGGCCGAGATCCACCCCCAGGGCATGGTCTGGACCTACGCCCTCCGCCGCGGCGCCCTCGGCGAGCCCATCGACAGTCTCGGGCAAATCGCCACCACCTTCCAACGTAAGCTCAGCGAGCTGGGCCCTGGCGGCTTCGTCTACTTCGTGGTGCACGACGACAGCTTCGAGGCCTTTCGCCAGGCCCGCGATCTAGCCCGCGCTCGGGGCATCGCCACTGGCTGGCACCCGGTGGAAGGCCAGGCACCCCTGCGCCTCAGCGGTCGCGGCAGTCTCGGCAAACGGATCCAGTGACGCTCCCCACGCGCCCCTTCTGACAGGATAGTTGTCGCCCCGCGCGCGAGCCCGCCTCTGCCGCGCGCCTGCTACCGACAGCAGATCGTCATCGGATCGGTCGGCGTCACGGTGCCGATGGGCTGGCCTCCGTTTGGCGTGCAGGACCCAGAGAGCGTGCCGGCGAAGGCCCGGTATGAGCCGCTACCCCAGTCCAGATGGTTCTGGCCGTTGACACAGTTGAACGCGGTCACGTCGATGTTTGGAGTGGGTCCCCCATTGCAGCTGTTGTCGTCATAGATGGTGAACTTGCCGCCCTGGCACATCAGCGACGAAATGCAGAGACAGTTCGAGCAGTCTCGAGTGTCCACGGCGTTGCCATTGGCATCGACCGTTTGAGGCCACTCGTTCGGGCAAGTCTGCGCGCCCTTCTGCTGCACGCAACTCTGCTTGGCCACGCACACCGATCCTGAGCCGCAGCCCTCGCCGGTGGGAGGCAAGGGGCAGAGGTGGTGCTCGTCACTCCACAGCGGCGGTACCGTGGCCCCGCCGCCGGATGCGGGACAGGACGCGCCGGACGCCATCGACTGCGCCGTCAGTTTGAGCGACTGGTTGTTCTGACAGCTTTGGCTGCAGGTCGCCGGGAACGGGTGACAATTGTTGTCATTGGGGGTGAACAGAAAGTCCGCCGACCCGTTACAGTTGTCCACGTTGGCCCACAAGCCCATCTCCGGGTAGGAGCAGCTGCCGGTGAGACTGCCGCAGCTGCAGGCGCTACAGGTCGCAGCCCCGCCTGGGCCGCTGAACGACACCTGAGGTGACGAGCTGTCCGGGCAAGGCGACACGCTCGGCGCTGGGTAGGTGACCGTGGTCCTCTGGAAATAGCCGAGCCACGCTTGTTGGGACACGTCGGGCACGCACTCGTAGTCGACCTGACATAACGGATCGGCGCAGTCAGTCAGTGAGTCGCCGTTGTTGTCTATGCCGTCGAGGCAGTCCTCGGGCCCGGTGCCACCGGTGCCGCCGCCGGTGCCACTGGTGCTGCCGCCGGT
>JAUVCD010000002.1 GCA_030590865.1 Myxococcales bacterium
GTCCGGCTCGAGGGTGATGCGTTGCTGATCGGCGCCCCGCAGCTCGAGGCCCTTCAGCCTGACCCCGACCAGCACCGACTTGGATCGTGGCGTGCTCGCGCCCTCGCGGGTCCCTCCGGTCGACGGTCCCGGGCTGAACGATACGATGGCCGCCAGCTTGAAACGGTCGCCAGCTCGTATGACCGCAGGCAGCTTGGCCCGGACCATCAGGGGCTTGCTGGTCGTGACCGTGGCCTCAGTGGCCCCGGAGCGATCGTCCTCGCCCATGGCGACGGCCATGAACCGATAGGTCGTGAGCCCATCGGGCAGCTTCACCCGCTGGCGCACCCAACCCCTGGCATCGGTGACCAGCTCAGGCTCGAACATCACTGTTTGTCGAAAGTCACCACGAATGTCTCCGCTCCCCACGTTGGTCGCTCCCATGCGCACTCGCGGCGGGCGGGATCGATGGCTGCGTCCCCAGGTGATGGGATGAAAGAGGCTCTTGCGCCCATCGGTGGCACGCACGCTGGACCACTGACTCTGGAGGAGCGCCCAGAATGGGTCAGGCAGCTGGTAGCTGGCGACCCACAGGGTAGCTTCGTCTGCACCGAAGAGCGTGACCTCGGCTCGTACCGGCTTGCCTTGCTGGTCCTTGACGCGGACAGCGATCTCGATCTCCTGGCCAGGGAGCGCCTGGCTGGTCGAGGGCTCGAGCTCGACGTCCAACCTGCGATGCGCTGCCGATACTTCGAAATAGCCATCGGCCAGCTGGGACCGCTCTCCATTAATGGTCACCGCGGTCAGCTCGGCACCAGGAACCATCAGCTCGGTGATCGGAATGCGCAGGCCCGCACCTTGGGGAGGCAATGCGATTCGCTGCTGCCACAGCACGACGTCCCGGGCCACCATCACCAGCGCGGTGGCGGGCACCATCCAGGGGGACCGGACCGAGACGCTCAGCATTTGCCCAACCCGCCGAGTGCTCTGGGGTGTCTGGAGCTCGAAGGTCCGCAGGTCGTCAGGCGTGGGTTCGGGCTTCGAATCAATCTTGGGTTTGGGTTTGGCTGCTTCGGGTACCAGCTCGAACGAGGCGCCGATCCGGTTGCCGCGGCGGTCGGTGGCCCGGGCCCGCACGATCAGGAACCGTCGCCCCCAGCGGTAGCTGTCCTCGGGGGCCAAGAAGCTGCAGCTGGCGCGGCCTCCCTTCATCGTCACCTGGCAGCGCTCGAGCACCTCGTCGGAGGACGCGCTCTTCTTGGGATCGACGACCCGTCGGATGAGCTCGACCGCGACGGGTAGGGCGACCGGTCGGCCCGCGAGATCTACGGCCCGCAGCGGGGTGGAAAAGCGCTCGCCAGGCGCAACTTGGTGCGCGAGGTTCTTCAGGCCGAGGTAGATCTCGCTGGCGTGGACCAGCGCGCTGTTGCTGGCCGAAAGCGATCGGGCGTCTAGGTCTGAGCCATAGGCGTTGCAGCTGACTCTCTCGGGCCCCCGCATGGCTGGGAGCACGAGCTTGGCCGCGAAACGGTGTTGGCCTCGGTCGTCGAATGCGCCTCGAGTCAGCCCAGCGCCAGTGGGGGGCTCGGGCAGCGTCCGATCCTGAGTATGGTAGCCCACCATGCTGGCAGGATCGCGGTAGGCCTCCGAGCGAGTCAGCTCGACGCGCACTTTGGCTCGAGCCATTGGGCCGCCGTGCAGGTACTGACCTGAGGTCTGGCACAGGATGGTATCGCCGCGCACATAGGAGGTTCGCTGGGGGCTGGTTTCAATGGTGAAGTCGACCGGCTCGTAGGCGGCTACCGTGAACCGAGTGCCCGTGATGCGGTCGTCGTCACTGACCTCCACGACGTAGCGCCCGAGCTTGGCCGCGTCGCTGAGGCGCAGGCTGCGATGCCAAGTCCCAAAGCGTGACAGCCCGGGCTGGAAGCGCCGTACCTCTTGACCGTCGTAGTCGCGGACGACGACGGTGAGGCGCTCTCCTTGGGGGGTGACGAGCCGTCCGGCCTCAGGACGGCGCACGATACCCTTGAGGTGGACCGTCTCGCCCGGTCGGTACAGTCCCCGTTCGGTGAAGACCACGCCTCTTGCTCGTCGGCGCGCCACCGCCTCGAGCTCCTGATAGGCCCAGTCGTTGGTGGTGCGCACGAAGGCCACCCAGCGCGGCAGGTCGTCCCCGTGACCGAGGCGATCCGATAGGGCGTCAGGCAGGGTGAGACGCACCAACCCGTCGCTGTCGGTGGTGCCTTGGGCGTGGATCGTGTTGGGATCCCCCACCCGGCGTAACCCCACCGTGGCGCTCCGGACCGGCTTTCCCGACGACAGCTCGGTGACCCATAGCTGGACGGCTTTGGCCGAGACCGTGGCGAAGAGCCCGAGGTTGGTCAGCTGCAGCTCCTGCACTCGGACGTGGGTCTTGGCAGGTCGGTGGGCCGTGGCTGGGACGTGATACTGCGCCCGCAACAGCACTGCGCCACGGGCACCGGCGCCGAACACGTCAGCGACCTTGAAGGCCGCCCGGGTCGGGCGGTTGCGCGGCGGGTCGGTCAGCCGCTGGGCTGCCCGGAACGACACCGTCGCCGGCACGCGCTGGTCGTCCTTGTCGGCCAGCCGCGCCATCACCGCCCCAGCGTCGAGCCGCGCGCCGCTGAGCTCGATGCCCGTCACGTTGGTGCCCCCAATGGGAATGGATTGGGCCCGTTTTACTGGCCAATAGGTGCCCCTTCCGCCGAAACGCAGCGATGGGGCCAGGTCGCCGAAGCGGAAGGTCTGCTGGTGAGCGGCCACCAGGGGGCGCCCGTCCCGGTCGGTGACCGGCGAGCCGTTGACGGTCCGGCTCACCTGCAGTCGATAGGTCTTGGTCGGCTCGAATGCACCGTGGATCGCGTAGCTGGCCCCAGCCGCTTGGCTGGAATACTCCTCCCAAAGCCTGACCTCGATAGGCGGCGTGATGGAGATGGCCTGCTTCAGCTGGTCCGAGTCCACCGAGTGGGTCAGCCGGAGCCGGACGGGCCCAGACACCAGGCAGCGGGGTGCCCCCTCGGCGACTGGCGTGCATAGGGCTTCGATGACCCGCAGCGGGCCGGCGGTCTCGAAGGTCAGCCGATGGGCCTTGGCGGTCGGCAACGGTCCGGCGGCTCCGCGAAGCGTCTTGGCGATCTCAACGACGATCTGTTGTTCTTCAGGCAGCGCCACCGCAGGCTGAAGGACTAGACTCGTCGGCCGATTCTCGGCGCCTCGAGAGGCGGTGAAAGGCAGCGGTTTCTCGGCGCCCACCACGCGTAGCGTGATGCTCTGCGCGGCCACGGTAGGATCGATCGGCTGGTCGAACTCGAGCTCGATGACCGCGTCGAGCGGCACGTTGCGTGCCTTGGCCTCCGGTTCGCTGAAGAGCAGCACCGGTCGCGGCGTTTCGAAGCTGAACTGGTGCGGCTGAGCCATGGCGCGCCCGGGCAGCGCCGGCGTGTCGGCCGGTACGGTGACCACGAAGCGGGTCGCTTTCGGCAGCGGCGCGGCGGCGGCGAAACGCAACGCCGAGGTGCCCACCCATTCCCACTGGCCTGGTACCGATGGCGTCAGGGTTGCGCCGATGGCGGGCTCGTTCGAGTCCAGGCCCAAGGGGCGCACCGGGCCGTCGAAGACCACCGAGACCTCGGCGCCTCGTGGCGCTAGGCCGGTAGGCGTCGAAAAGACGACTTCGGTGGGTCCCGTCGGGGCAGCGGCTGACGCGGTCAGCGTGGCGAGCTGCAGGGTCGATCGGAGCGGGGCGAGTGGCGGTCGCACCACCGGCGCGCAGCTCGGTAGGACGACGATGCCCAACAGTGTCACCACCAGGGCAAGCAGCCTTCGATCAGGCCGCTCAGGGGCCGCCAGTGGTGCTCCGCAGCCGTGCTTCTGCAGGCGCACCACGGCGCCAGCTTCTACCGTCTCTCGGGGCACGTCAGGTAGGACACCACCACACCGCCGTCTGTTCCAGCGATTTGCACAGCCCCTTCCTTCAGCTGCGCATCAACCTGGCCGCCGTCGCGGACGCCTCATCATCCAAGCACCGGCGAGTAAGCACAAAACCGCCGGGCCGGGGGCGGAGCGACCGCCGGTCCGGCAGCCGCAACCGCTCGCCTCGTTGTTCGCTCCGGTCGCCGCCGGGCCTGGTGCGCCACCGCCGTCGCCAGGTCCCGGCGCGCCGCCATCGGGTCGTGGCCCGTCGGTGTATTCATAGGCCCCCACATCCGGTGCATCGTCACGTTCCACGCCGTCCCGATCGAGCGGCACGGTGAAGCCAGGAACGACGACGCCCTGGTCGCGGGCGACCGAGTCAGCCTGCAGGTGAAAGTCCAGGGCGCTGGGATCCTCGAAGCCTGCCTCGGCGACGGTGGTCAGCTCCAGGTTGCCCTGCTGCTGGGCGTCGACATCATGTCCCACTCCAAGCGGCGCACCCCCGCTGGCGACGAGTAGATTGTTGATGATGGCGTTTCCGCTAGTGAGGCCGCCGAAGATGGACAACGCCGTGTCGCCGGCGCGCACCACCGTATTGTGCAGGAACACGTAGCTGGCACCAGCGATGGCGTCGTTCTGCTGGTCGTTGGCGTAGATCCCGTCTTCGGCGAAATCGACGACGACGTTGTTCTGCACCACCGTGTCCCCGGCCCCCTGCACGAAGATGCCGATGGTGGGGCCATCGGCCAGGTAGTTGTCGTAGATCGCGCAGGCCGATGCCCCGCCGATTTGAATGCCCCGCGTCTGCACCGGGTCGGGAGCGTCGCGACCCACGCCGATGATGGCGTTGCGGTACACCTCGCAATCGCTGGGCGTCACCCCCACCTGCAGGCCGTCCCAGCCGGTGTCCTCGATGCGGTTGTCGTGGAGCCACACGCCGTGGTGCTCGTGGGGAAAGAGGGTGACCGTCTGGCCATCGCAGTCGAAGTCCCGCCCGCCGTAGCCCGTACTGCCGACGTAGAAAGCTTCCCCACCGGTATCGTGTACGTAGGTATGGTGTACCCGGGTGTTGCGCTGGACGAAGTTGTCCAGGTTGGCTGAGCCGTCGCAGCGAGATTCGGTCTTCAGCACGAAACCAGCGAAACCGGTATGGTGTACCTCCAGGTGGTCCAGCTCGTAGTCGGTGCTCAGACCGCCCACGGGCACGCCTGATCCCGCGTAATCGGGGCCGGTCCGTGAAGCGCTGACGTCGAAGCCGAACCGGATCTCCGGATCCCCTGTCCCCGTGAGGTGGAAGAAGGAAGAGCCGTTGATGCGAATGCCGTAGCCGCGGTCCGAGTTGGCGATCCGTACCTGGCCGCCACAGTTGATGATGGTGATAGGTGCCGACTCAGTGCCCGTGAAATCGTCGATGGTCAGAAAGGGGCGCTCGCCGGCCTCGACACAGACCACATCGCCTGGCTGAACGCCGAGGTCGGCCCCGGTGGCGCCATCTTGTCCCAGCGGGATGGTGTGGTCACATTGGCAGTCCTGGGCAGCGCCGCGGGTTGCGACACTCATGGTGAGTGCCAGGCTGGACAGGAAGGTCAGGCTTGGGGTTTTTGCGCGAAAGCTGACCATGGCATCAAGCTATAGCATTAGTGCCCCTCCAGGCGCGTGCCGCGACGTGCGGTAGCTGCTACAGACCGACGATGCATGACGACGGCGCGCGGCGCTTGGTTCTGGCGATCACCATGACGATCACGGCGGTGGTCGGCGGTTGCAACGACGAAGCTCGGGATGGCACGGGTCGCGCGTCGGGGGGTACGGCTACGGCACCTGGGTCAGGGACCACGGGATCCGTCCCGCGTGACAAGGGTAAGTCGCCCATTCAGTCAGACGCCGATTGCCGCAAGGCGCCGGTGTGCAAGGACTTCGGCGCCTGTACCCACAAAGGGGGCAAGTGCACGGTGACCTCGGACGGCGACTGTGTCGCTTCGAGCTTCTGCAAGATGACGGGCAAGTGCGTGGCTCACGACGGGCAGTGCCGGATCGGTGCCGCCAAGGACCAGGACTGCAACACGCCCCACGGCGTTTCGGGACTCAATCCTTGCGAGTCCAAGGGGCATTGCACCGCCAAGGACCGCGTCTGCGTGGCGACCAAGGACGAGGACTGTGGCAAGACCCGAGGGTGCCGGGAGACGGGCCAGTGCACCGCCAAAGATGGACGCTGCGTGGTGGGCTCAGAGAAGGACTGTCGGCGGTCGATGGCCTGCGCCCAGCTCAAGGCCTGCGAGTTTCTGCCAGGCAAAGATGGCCGGGGGGGCCTCTGTGCGCCGCCCGAAGGATCGGACGGCCACGAAGGGCACAACCACTGAGTCACCGGGCTGGGTGACGGGCTGGCCTCGAAGGCTCAAGACCGGAGCCGCTGCTCGAGCCGTTCTGCCGAGCGCCAACAGGTCAATCGTTGTCGCGGCGGACTTTGAACCTCACCCCGTTGGGTATGGGGTGGGTGGCAGTGATCTCCGCCTCGAGTCGACGTTCGCTGCCTTGCAGAGCGTTGGCGATTGCTTTGAGCAGCTCGGGTCCGCTCCAAGGTTTGCGAAGAAACCCCAGTGCCCCATCGGCCCGGAAGGACCGCTCCCGAGCAGCGTCGCGGTGTCCTGATATGCCCAGGACGCGAACGGTCGGCGCGATGGCTCGCAGTCCCCGCTGAGTGTCCTCGCCGCAGAGCTTGGGCATGTCTAGATCCAAGAGCACCAAATCAGGGGCGGGCGACTCATTGGTGTAGACGGCGAGGGCCTCCTCGCCGTCTCTCGCCTCGACGACCTGATAGCCCGCCAGCTTCAGCATTCTCGCCAGACTCCGGCGGACGATCGGCTCGTCATCCACCACCAAGATGACTTTGTCACGCTTTCTGACTTCGGTGACCGCTTGGGGTGGGTCGGTCGCCGAGGTTGCAGGTGCTCTCTGGGTCCCGGCGGCATCGGGCAGGAAGACCTGGAAGGTACTGCCCTTGCCCCGGTCAGACTGCACTTCTACCCGTCCGCCATGGGCGGCGACCATCTCAGCCACGGTGGCCAGGCCCAGACCGATCCCAGCACTCTCGTCTTTGGTCGTGAAGAAGGGCTCGAAGATATGCTCGCAGGTGTCGGGATCCATTCCGGCACCGGTGTCACGAACGGTCACTAATATCTCGCGCGTCTTCCCGCCCGCCTGCCGCGCCAGCACCCGGGCGACGCGGATGGTGAGCTTTCCACCGTCGGGCATGGCATCCCGGGCGTTGAGGCACAGGTTCATGAAGGTCTGATGAAGCTGGGTGCTGCTGCCGAGCACCGACAGGCCGGGCTCGATGTCGCAGTTGAGGCGAATCAGGCGACCGAAGGTGCGCTCTGCCAGACGCCCGACCTCGGCGCAGATCTCCGAGATGTCCACGAGATCGTGGCCGTGCTCTGCCCGGGCGAAATCGAGCAGTCTGGGGGTGAGCTCCGAGGCACGCTGGGCGGCTACGAAGGCATCGTCGATGCTCTCGCTGACATTCGCCTCTCCCACGCGGCTCTCAGGGAAACGACGGACATAGTCGAGGCTTGCGATCACTGCGCCCAACAGGTTGTTGAAGTCGTGGGCGATGCCCGCGGCCAACCGTCCCAGGGCCTCGAGGCGCTGCCGCCGCAGCATCTCCTCGGCCACCGAATCGTACTTAGTGAACAGGAGCAGGACCCGCCCACCGAGTCGCAACCTATCCCCAAAGCAAAGGGCTGCGCGCTCGATGCCCACGTCGTTGAGGAAGGTGCCGTTACGGCTGTCTAGATCCTCGACGACGAAGCCGCTGGCCGGGCTCCCCTCGATGCGCACGTGGACTCTGGACACCTCCGGATCGTCGATCTGGATGGTCACGTCGCTGCCCCGCCCGATGGTGGCGCCGGTCTCGACGATGTGTTTCTGGCCGACGCGCCCTCCGGCCAGGACGACGATCTGGGATCGTAGGCCGAGTTTCTCCTTGGAGGTCACCGCCCCACGGCGCGGCGCACGGTCTCCCTTCCCAGCATTTGGGCGTGCTCGTCTGCGCTCCACAACCCACCACAATATCGAACGAAGTCTGCGCGACCAAGCGCTACCTTGGTGCGGTTCAGCGTGGGTCCGCCAGCGTCAGAGCTGTTGGACCAGCGCGACGAGCTGGGCGATCGCCTTGGCCTGTTCGCCTGGCACATCGGTGGTGAGGTGGATGACGCCATCCTTCTGGCCGGCGCTGAAACACAGCCCGGTCTTCGAGGCCGGGGCATCGGCGAGCTTGGCGACCAGCGGGTTCTTGCCCCCTAGATCGATGCCCTTGGCGATGTCCAGTGGCGCACCGCACATCAGGAAGAAGGCGTTCGGGGCGGCGTGTTTGAGCGCTCGCACCGTGGCAGGTGCTTTGTCTAGGCCACTGCCGAGCTTGCCGCCGATGAGTGCCTCGAGCGTGGCTTTGCCATCCTTGCCGTAGGCGACGTAGCCCATGTCTTTGCCCGTGCCCGTGTGGGTGGTCAACAGGTCCTGGATCATCGGTCCCACTGGCCCGAGCTCGGCCATCGGCTGGGCCATCTTGACCTGCATGGTGGCCACCGTGACGTCACCGATCTTGTAGGCCTCAGGTTTGAAGTTCATCGTCAGGCCGAGCTCTTTGTAGCCCTTGGCGATGGCCGGATCTTGGTACATCTCGGCCAGTAGCTTCATCATCGAGCGAGCCTTTTCGGCGTCTCGCAGGCCCATCAGACCGGTCAGTGCTAGCCCTTTGCCGTCCACTGCCGGGTGGACCGCCACCACGAACTCGCCGGTCGTGGCTTTCCAGTAGTCGCTCATCGCGGTGATGTATTTTTCGGGCACCTCGGCGCCGCCAATGCCCATGGTCAGTGACCAGGTGACCAACCGTCGAGTCAGCTCACTGGCCCCGTCGGGATCAAGGCTGCCGCCGAAGAAGGCCGATGAATTGGCAGGCAATTTGGAGAGCAAGGTAAGGGGTCGCTTGCCCAGCATCTTGAAGGTCTTCTCGACCTCTGTGCCCTTCTTGGGGTGCAACTGGAGTGAGAGCAGGCCGCCATCGGCCGAGAGATCGGTCTCGATGACGACTTTCTCGAGGTCCTTCACCGTCGCGGCGGCCCAGTCCAACATGGCGTTGAAGCCCTCGACCTGACCCGCCTTGATGCCAGCGGGGCCGGCCGGTCCTGCCGGGTCGCGCTTGGCGATCTGCTCGAGGCCCGCCTTGGCCTGCTGCAAGCCCTGGTCGATTTCGGTGCCGTAGAGGGTCACCATGTTGACCACCGAGCCCACTACGGTGATGCCGCCGGGCAGCTTGGTGTGGACCAGCTCGGTCAGGAATGTCTGGTGAGCGGCGAAGCTACCTGAGTCGGAGCTGATGACGGCCGTGTCGTCGATGAAGTTCAGATAGGCCGTCTTGTTGCCCTCCGCCTTCCAGGAAAAGGCGTTGCCGCCATCGTCCTTCTTCTTGTCTGCCGGCAGCGCCGCGATGAGCTTGTCCTTGCCCTTGGTGCCGATCACGATGGTGAGCGGCTCCGGGTGTTTCTTGGGATCGACCACTATGAACCGTGCCGGCTTGGCCAGATCGATTGCCTCGGCGGTGGTCAACTTGAGCATTCCTTGCAGCCCGGCGGCGGCGACGGCTGGGGATACTGCGTCAGGTGGAATCAGCCCGCCGGACACGCCTTGTGCTTTGCCCAAGATTTGCTGGAGGTTGTCGACGCCGCCGAAGGCGATCACATTGGCCGGTGCTTTCAGGTCAATCAGCTGCTTGGCGGCCACGGGTGCTGTCGGCTTGGCAGCCGATGCGCTGCCTTTGGCACCTGGCTGCTTCTTGGCGGTGTCGTCACAGCCTGCGGTCAGCCCCAGCAGCGCGAGCAAGAAGAGCAGGAATCGGATTGGGCTCCGGTAGCTTCGTTCGCAGTGCATGACCTGTGCAGCTCCTTTGGCATTGCGGCAACCACGGGACCCGCGCATCCCTCGAGCGCAGGTGGGTGCTGCCGTTTCGCGGGCATAAGCGATCAGTGAGACAGCGCCAAGCCGTAGGAAGGTCAGCGTGGTCGTCTCGGACAGCTCTAGTGGGCGACGACTCGGCTCGCCGGCACCGGCGGTGCCTCGCCAATCAGATGCACAGCACCGGGCGGATGGCCTCGGCGGCGTCGACCATTCGGTCCGCGAGGTCCCTCACGACATGTGCTTTGAGGAATTGGGTTCCGTGAGTGCGGTGCTCGATCCCGTTGTCGTCCACCTCGAAGTCGTCTGAGTGACGAAACAGGTCCAGGAGTGCCAGCTGGAGATCCGGTTCCTCCATCATGCGGCGAGCACGGCCCTCATCCTGGGCCTTGATCATCACCAAGGGGTCGAGCTCGGCGTTGCCGCTCTGAATGTCTTGGGCGCCGAGGAACTTGCCGACTTTGCTCCAGAACCGTTCACGGTAGATCGACAGCCCCAGCTCGGCTGGCTCGGGGAAGAACAGCTGTACGTGAACCGAATAGCTGGCCGAGGGGGTCGACGAGTTGCTGCGGTTGTTTCGGTAAACGTAGAGCTCGTAGTCACGGTAGTTGCCGATGGCCACGCCGAGGAACACCTTCTCGAGCACCGCCATTAGGAGCCCGTTGTTCATCACAGCGGCCAATTGGTCGGGGTCCTGTCCCTGCTGGCGGGCGATGCGGTCTGCCAGCTTCGACTCGAGCATGCCACGCACCCCTGGCTTGAACGTGAGGCCCAGCTCTTCGGCAAGGTCAGACCAGCGCTGTCGGGTTGTGCTCATGGCCCCAACGAAGCACGTTGGCGGGGACGTCACAAGCCCGGACAGAGGCAGGGGCGTCACCAGTCACCGGTGGGCTGCAGCGGGTCCAGCAATAGGTCGAGGCGGGAGAGCTAGATGCACGGCATGGCAGCGCAGGGTTGGATGGTTGGGTTGGTCTCGAGCCTGATGGTTGGCTGCTCGAGCCCGGCGCCTCCGACGGGACGGGGTGCCGAGTTGCTGGGCGACGGAGCTTCAGGGGAGCCGGCGCCGGCAGACAGCGAGGCCTCCTCGGCAGCCCCTTCCACCGCCGCCACGGCCGTGCCTGCTAGCTCAGGCGCCACCGGCGTTGGGACTCAGAGTCACGGCCAAGCTGGTGCCTCAGGGGACTCGGTAGAGTCGTTTTACGTGGTGGCCAGCTTGCCTGGGGCTGGGCACTTCATGCCCGTCGACGGTCGGGCCTTCTTGGTGAGTGATGGCCCCACGCTGATCGACATTGCTGAGGATGGAGTTCGGGTCGACGGGAACAAAGTGGCGGGCATGGAGAAGCCCTTCGACGCTCTCCGGCGAGGCGAAATCGCCACCCTTGCCGGACGTTGGCCCGACGACATCTGGTTGGCGCTCAACGGACGCCAACCGATGGGCGGCGGGACGTGGCTCTATCGCTGGGCTGGCGACCGGTGGGCTGAGCAGAAGAAGCTCGGGCTTTATGCCACAGGGTCGACCAGCTGGGTCGGGGCGAGCTCATTGGTGCTGCTCGAAGCCACCGACGGGAGCCGCAGCGAGCTGCTCCAGGTTCCCATTGGGTCTCCCCAGGTGGTGCCGCGCTTCACCGACGATAGTGGCGCTTGTCGGATGATCGCCAAGCGGCTCCAGGGGTTTGGGTCCGGTGAGCTCGTCGTCCAGGGGTTGCCCTGTGCCAGCGGGGGTGTCAGCGGAGCCGCCCGCCGCGGTGGCCTGATCGGCTATTGGCCCGCTGGCGGGACTGACGGCGTGATCGAGCAACTACCGGACATCGATGGAGACCTGTTTGGCATTGCAGCGATGGCGGTTCAGTCACCCAAGGTCGCCTACGTTGCCGGTTGGTCTGGTCCAGACGCCAATCATCCCAAGGCCGCCTATCTGGCGCGCTTCGACGGCAACCAGGCTTACCTCGAGAAGCCGCCCATGAAGGGTCCGCTGATCGATCTGACGATTCATGCCGGTTCGGTGCTCTGGGCCATCGAGGGGAACAAAACGGGTGGGCAGCAGCTCTGGCGCCGCGGTGCCGACGACCATTGGTTCAAGGTTGTGCTGCCTAGTCATGAGGGGCGGCCGTTGCAGCCCGCGCGCATCTGGGCGCGGGGGCCAGGCGATCTGTGGCTCGTGGCGAAGGCGGGCCGTCGCTACTGGTTGCTTCATACCCAACAGGCGGACCAGGTGGTCGAGCTGTTGGCGACCCAGGCGAGCGAGTATCAGTCGCTTGGTGTCGCTACGGCCAGCTGTAGTCCGTTGTTGGTGATTTTGGACGAAGCCAGCGAGGGTGAGCCGCGTCGAGTCACCGCAGGCCGGGCGCGTGGTGCGCTGGGTGGAGCCGGTGGCCGGGTGTTGCTGGTCGAATACCGGCGGCGAGGAAAGTTGTGCCTCGGCGTGGTGGCCTACACGCTCACTCAGGCGCGTAGCTATGCCGAGCTCGCCAAGCAGAAGCTGTCCAATGCCGATCCCCGAATCGTGTGTCACGAGCCTCGGAATCGCTTGCGCATGTTCGTCTACGACCCGGCGACCGGGCAATGGCAGGCGGGCCTGCCTGGTGCGAGTCGGTGAGCTGTTCGAAGCCGCGACTCGGTCACCGTCGGCGCAGGTCACTGCCTCTGCCCCAGAAGCGTTCCGGATTCACTTTGGTGCCATAGCGCAGCAGGTCGTCGAGCTTGACCAGGAGCTTGTCCACTGGCCTGCTACAGCCTCGAATGACCGCCCGGGCCGTCTCGTGGAGCCACCCCTCGGCCTTGTTGAAGGGACAGCAGCGAATGCAGTTGCCGCAGTCGGTGAAGCCGTAACGCTGCCAGATTTCGAGGCACCGGTCGGCCTTGACCGGCCACTTGAGCACCGCCGGGTTGTTGCTGACACTCAGCCTCTCGCGGTGCCGCTTGTCGTAGGAGATGGCCTGACCTGGGCATTGCTGCGCGCATTTCATGCAGACGTCGCAGAACTCGGTGACCCCAAAGCTGATGGGCCGGTCGGGCTCCAGGGGCAGGTCGGTGATGATTTTGGCTAGCCGCACTCGGGGGCCGTATTTCGGTGTGATCAGGATGCCCTGGCGGCCCAACTCACCGAGGCCGGCGTCGATGGCCATGGGGATGCTCAGGCCGGTGTGGTTGGCGCAAGGGATGGCGTTGAAGCCGAGGCCGCGGATGAACTCGGCCAAGCTGGCGGTGGTGAAGGCCATCTGGGAGTAGCCTGCTCCGGTAGCCGCTGCGCCTACCGCCGAGGGGTAGGCCGAGACGGCTTCCAGATCCATCTCGAAGGCCAGCACGACTACGCGGTTCATGGTTTCGGGAATCACCAGCGTGCCGTCGTCGCGATACTGCGGCCTGGCCGATCCCGTCGGATCGACTTTCGCGGTCTTCACTTGCCCAGTAGGCAGCGGGACCTCCTCGGTCTTGGTGAACAGGATGTTGCCCTGCCCGCCGCTGCCCCTGAAGTCGAAGTAGCGCGAATAGATCCAGCGCTGATCGAGGGTGGCGATACCGACCAGCGAGGCGCCGAGAAAGTGGCCAGCTTTCTTCACCATCTGGGTGATGTCGCCGTCCGAGAGGTGATCCCGGTCCCAGGGCCCTTCGAGGGCGTCGCGACCGACCATGGCAAAGAAGGGCTCGAGGCGCAGCAGACCCTGGTGGTCGCCATGGCCGCCAGACCTGGTCTTGAAGGCGCTGGCCACGGTCCAAGAGGCCCCCATCAAGGCGAAGTCCTCACGACGGAACCCCCGCTTCTGCGTCGCGATTACCTCGGCATAGGAGCGCATCGAACCTGCGAAGCGCTCCTGCATTTCAGCGTCCCAGACCATCCGACCGAAGGCACTGTTCTTGGCGTCGAAGCGCTGGTAGGTCGAGTCGTCGACGTCATAGGGGGCTTCGCCCGCAGGGTGTCGTTGGACTTGGACGCCGACCGCTCGCCTGAGGGAGGAAAAGAGGCCTTCGCCGCCGCTGGTCGCCGGACCCATCGTGACGCGCATCTGCCCATTGTCGCCTCGCTCGGGCGCTGAGTCACGAGCCGTCAGACAGCCCCGCGGTACGGGCCTGGTCAGTCTCCGCCGGCGCCGCCATTGCCCCCGGCACCGCCAATGCCCCCGGCGCCTGCAATGCCGCCAGCACCACCGTCACCAGCGGTGCCGCCGTCGCCGCCCCAGCCCCCGACGTAACCGCCTGCGACGCCATAGGCCATTTGTCCGCCCCAGCCGCTGCTGCTGCTGCTGCTGCTGCTGACGCCGTAAGCACCTCCGGCGCCACCGGTGCCGTCCGAGCCCCCGTCATCGCAGGCGCCTGTCGAGAGGCCGGCGCTGACTAGCAACATGGGAATGACGAGCGCGCCCTTCAACCCTGGCGCCGCGGTGCGCTCTGCCAGCTGGTCTAGGTTTGCACAGAGGCGCTGCAGCTTTTCGCGAATACCTTGCTCGGACATGAAACCCTCAGAAGCAGCCTATCATGGGGGGGCTGACCGGGGTTCGATCCGTGGGGATCCAGACCGGGCGGCGGCGAGACGGATGATGGTCAGTCGTGATCTGGTTGACTGGCCCAATCCGAATTGTCGGTCCCAGACGCCTCTTGACCGGCCCCCCCAGGGACTGCCACGCTGCGTTTGCGATGGGTCCCAACGACGACGAAAAGCGCAATACTTTGGAGCGAACGGGGCCTTGGCGTCCTGCGTGGGCTGTGACCGGCGGCGGGCGCGAGGCGGGTCACCGCCCCTCCGTGGTCTTGGGCATGTCAGGGAGCATTGCGGCCTTCAAGGCCGTCGAGGTGGTTCGGCTGCTAGTGAAAGCGGGGGTGCGGGTCGTCCCGGTGATGACCGAGTCGGCCAAGGAATTCATCGGCCCGTCGACGCTTGCTGGGCTCTGTAGCGAGCCAGTGGTCACCGAGATGTTCGATCCGACTTGCCCAGGTGAGCGCCACGTGTCGCTTACCGCGGGTGCGGAAGTCTTGGCGCTGGTGCCGAGCACTGCCGAGCTGATCGCGGCCCTGGCCCAGGGGCGGGCCAACGATTTGCTGCGCGCCACGGCGCTCTGCGCGCGCTGCCCGGTGGTGATGGCCCCGGCGATGCATCCGCGGATGTGGGAGCATCCGGCGACGCAGCGCAACGTGGCTACCGTGTTGAGCGACAACCGGATCGAGATGATCGGTCCGGTGAGAGGGGAAGTAGCCACCGGCGAGGTGGGCGTTGGGCGGATGGCAGAGCCCGAGGAGATTGCCGCCAAGCTGCTCAGCTACTGCGTACCTCAGGATCTGGTGGGGCTGCGGATCGTAGTCACTGCCGGTCCCACGGCCGAGGATCTCGATCCGGCGCGCTATTTGTCGAACCGGTCGAGCGGCAAGATGGGTTTCGCCGTCGCCGAACGAGCCGCTGCGCGGGGCGCCACGGTGATCCTGATCGCTGGTCCGGTGAGCCTGCCTACGCCCCAACGGGTCAAACGAGTCGACGTGCGCAGCGCGACCAACATGCAGAAGGCGCTCTGGGAGGTGATGGGCGCTGATCTGGGCCATGCGGACGCCTTGGTGATGACTGCCGCGGTCGCCGACTATCGGCCCGAGGAGCGCTTCGAATACAAGATGAAGCGCGCCAAAGTTGGCAAGACCACGACCCTCGGTCTGGTGGCCAATCCCGATCTGCTCGCCGAGGTGGGGGCTGTGCGCACCGGCGTTCGCCCCGTGTTGGTAGGCTTTGCACTCGAGACGCTGGTGGATGACGAGCTGGTGGCGGCGGCGCGCGACAAGCTGCGGGCCAAAGGGGTGGATCTGGTCGTGGCCAATCACGCCGCTGATGCCTTCGATCGGGACGACAACCGCGCCACTTTGGTGACCCTATCGGGCGCCGATCCGCTGCCGCGCATGCCGAAGACCGAGTTGGCCGATCACGTGCTCGACGCCATCGTCGCGTCCTGCGCTGGCTGAGCTGTCAAGGAGTTGACGAATCGTGAGCTCAGTGCCGCCTTCCGACCCGTCCTCCGAGCCGTCTGACTGCCTCGACCCAGAGCCTTCTGGTGAGGACGCAGCGGTGTCATCCCCATCGTCGGCTCAGGACGAGCAACCGCCGGCGTCCGCGTCCCCGGTGCCCAAGCACTGGGCCTGGTTGATGGCACTTCTCGTGGCCGCCGCTGGCGGCACTGCCGTCTCGCTAGCCTGCGCGCCCGCGCGGGCCGGGCGGCCGGATATCTTGGCGCTGGTCGGCGGCACCTACGGCTTGCTCTTGGTCGGCACGGTGGTCTGGCTAGCACGGCGCGGCGAGCTGCGGCGACAGCTCACGCCGTCACGAGGTGATATCAGCATCGGTGCGCTGCTGGCCGTCGGCATGTACATGCTCGCCACGCTGGGTCACCACTTGCTCACCCCCCAGGGGTCGCCTCGCGAGCCCTGGATCCTCCGGCTCTACCTGCAGGTGGGCGACCCGGTGGTGACGGCCGCCTGGCAGGTGGGACTGGCGGTGATGGCGATCGCTGCCATTGAAGAGATTGTCTGGCGCGGCTGGGTTCAAGGTGCTCTGTCCGCTGCCTATGGCGACCGCCGAGGGTGGCTCTTGGCGAGCGTGCTCTATGGGCTGGCCCACCTACCGACTGCCATGTTGCTTGGCGATCCGTCAGCGGGTCTCAATCCTCTGCTGCCCCTGGCGGCATTGGGTGGCGGCTTGATCTGGGGGCTGTTGGCCTGGCGCTTCGGTCGCCTCGCTCCCAGCGTTTTCGCCCACATGCTGCTGTCCTGGGCGGTAGTCGAATACCCAATCTGGCGCATGTAGCCTCATGGATTACGTCGGTCGCATCTACCGTCCGCCAAGCGAAGCCTACAGCCTGCTGTTGCAGGTGACCGAGGGCTGCAGTCACAACCGCTGCATCTATTGCGGCATGTACCGAGACAAGCCGTTTCGCACCAAGTCCTGGCCGATCATCGAGGCTGATCTGGTCGAGGCGGCAGCGGCTGGCGAAGTCAGTCGGCGGGTGTTTCTCTGCGATGGCGACGCGCTGGTTCTGTCCCAGCGCCGTCTCTTGCAGATCCTCGAGGGCATTCGGAAGCGCTTGCCCTGGGTCGAGCGAGTGGGTGTCTACGGTGACACCCGCAGTGTCAACCGCAAGACCGTGGCAGAGCTGCGGCAGCTGCGACAGCTCGGTCTTGAAATCGTCTATCACGGCGTCGAGTCAGGGAATGACGAGGTGCTCCGCTTCGCGGACAAAGGCGGCACGGCCGCAGAATGCGTCGACACCGCCGATCGGTTGCGTGAGGCGGAGATTACTCACTCGGTCATTGTCTTGCTCGGCGTCGGTGGCGTGGCGCTGAGCAAGAGGCACGCCCAGGGGACCGGGGCGCTACTCACCAAGATGGATCCACCTTTCGTTGCGGCGCTGACCACGACGGTGATCCCCGAAACACCACTGGGGCAGCTACAAGAGAAGGGCGCCTTTGAGCTTCCGAGCAAGTTCGGTCTGCTCGAAGAGCTGCACACCATCGTTGCGGAGAGCGAGCTGACTGGCTGCCGCTTCTCGTCCAATCACGCCAGCAATTACCTGCCTGTACGCGCGGACTTGCCTCAGGATAAGGCCAAGCTGCTGACGGCTATCCGGGCGGTGATCGACGCTGGTGACGAAGGGGTGCTGCGGCCTGAGTGGATGCGGGGGCTGTAGTGTGGGCCCCTTCCGCCTGAGTGCAGGCCACGGATTCTCGATTCTCTGCCCGCTTCCGCCTCGCGCACGAACCCCCGCACGACCCCGCTTCCGACCGAAGCCGAGCTCGATTCTCGAGTTCGGTTCTCGAGCTCGATGGCTCGATTCTCGATTCTCGGCTCTCGGCCCTCGGCTCCGCGGGCGAGTGCTGCGCGGTCCTCGACTGCGTCTCGCTCTCGGGCAGCATCGAGCAGCACAAGACAAGCTCCGGCGCATCGGCGCCATGCTCTTCAAGCTGAGCAACTGACGTCCTGCGGGCTGCAGGCCGCGAGCCGGCAGCCCGCCCGGGGGTCTGATGTGGCCCGTGGGCCTACCGGCTGCACCGCCGGATGAGGCCGCTTCCCTCACCCTTCCGACCCCGATTTCGAGCAACAAATCGGGCTCGGGGTCGTGCTCGGAGCGCGAGCGCGGGGCGGAAGAGGAAGCGACAACCCGAGCGCTTCCCTCACGCTGCCGGCCTGTCCCTGAGGTTGGACCAACAACTTCGCGAAACGCGAAGTCCCATCATCGACCTCCGGCAGGTTGGACCAACAAGTTCGCGTTTCGCGAAGTTGCGCCCACGACCTAGCGGAGCAGTGGGGTCCGCAACCCGCTGCTGTACCTCGGCACCCCTCTTCAGCATGGAAATGCGACAACTTGATTTGCTCCCAGCCCTTCCCCCACGCGCACGCCCCCCCCGCTCGCCCCCGCTTCCCTACCGCTTCCGACCCCGACCTAGACCAACCGATCGGGCTCGGGACGGGATCGGGGTCGCGCTCGGACCCGTGCGCGTGGGGGAAGCGGAAGCGAAATTGAGCTCGAGGCGCCCTGTTCTTTTTGGGGACCTTGTTGTCCACCTGAGCGTCCTTGGGGGAGAATGTGGGCGTGGGCAGCGACAAGCCCGAATGGGATGCAGAAGGCCTCGAATGGGGCGGTGACGACCTCGAATCTGAGGTCAACGAGCCCGCGCGCAGCGAGTTCGAGGAGCTGGTGGAGATCGAGCGCGCCACCGCCATGTTGCGGGGGCTCGATCCAGACCAGGCTGAGGACATCGTCGCTGCTCGATTTGCGGCCGGTTCGGAGCAGCTCGCCCGGGCGGAGCACACCGATGAGATCCGGACGGAAATCGAGAAGAAGACGCGCCGTCGGCGGCGGCTCATCATCATGGCCGTGGCCGGTGTGTTGGTTGTCGGTGCGGCCGCTGTCCCGGTCAGTCGCGCCATCAGGGCCGCGCTCGCTCAGGCCGAAGTGTTCCGTCTTGCCCTGTCCAAGGCAGGTGCGCCTTTGGCAGACTCTGGGTTCCAGCAGCAGGATGAGTGGCTAGATCTCTCCGAGTCCGGGGCGAGCTTCGATGTGTCTGGGGGCACCTGCTCGGCGGTGATTGGCCTGGGTGCGGATGGCACCAAGGCAGGTCCCATCCGGATCGAGCGCCCAAGCGCTGTGATGGAGGGAGCGGAGGGGCAGATCTGGTGTTCCTGCAGCGATGAGCGGGTGGTGGTACGGCCCGCACCAGGCACCGAGGGGCGCGTCGCAGCGCGCTGGTGGACTGTGGGAGCTGACGGGGTGGGCGGCGTTGAGGTGTTGCGAGCCGCTGCCATTGCAGGCTTCTCGGTGAATGTCGATCAGATTGATCTTGCCTGTGCTGACCCCTCTTTTGCGAAGTGGACCAGCTCCGAAGGCCGCGGAAGCCCACCGCCGCTGCCGCCCAAGCCAACCGGAGTGACGGCCAAGCTCCTGGCCGCCGGGTTCGAGCCGGTGGGAGGCTTCCCCACCAGTCGCACCTTCGTCGTGCTCAGGCTTGAGGCCAAGCGGTGCGTGCTGGCCGTGCCCCAAGGGGCGCCTGGCACGCTCTCGCTGCGGGCGGCGGATGGGACGAGGTTGATTACCGATACTGCGGCTGCGCCAGCCTGGTGTTCCTATGGGAAAGAGGGGCTCTTCTCCTTGTGGCGCAGTGGCGCGGGAGCTGGAGATGGCGGCGAGAGCGGCGACTACGCCGTCCTCTCCATCCCGGCCGAGCGAGTGGGCGGGATGGCTGGGCTGCGGGAGCTCACCGGCAGTCAAGGGCTCGAGTCACTGGCCACGGTGCTAGGGGGGGCGGACCTGACCGCCGATGCCCTCGCGGCCCTGGAGGCCAGCACCGTTCCCATCGCGTCGAGTGTCCGTGCGGTGAACGGCAGCCTGGCCAAGAAGCTAGGTCACCGAGTGGTTGCCTTCTCCCAGCTAGAGGCGGGCGCCTTCGTCGTAGACACCTCCCCCGAGGCTCGGCTGGCCTGCTCGCCCAAGCAGGACACCCGTGCGACGGTCAATGCCTTCGTCTGCGTCCAGGCCCAGGCTCAGGGGTGGCGCGGTGGTGGCACCGAAGCGGTGCAGGCGGCCGCTTCAGGCCCGTTGCCCGCCTGGCTGAAGTTGCTTGCCGACGTGCGGGATCCGGAGGTCGTCGACGTGATGGCCCCGTTGCTCCGATTGGCACGGCACATGGCGGCTCGGGGCAGTGAGCCCACGACGACCGATGGCGTCGAGGAGAGCGTGAGGGGTGCCACCATCAGCGGCCGGCCCCACAAGACCGAGGTCGTAGCTGTTGGCTTGACCAAGACGCGGCCCTGGGTCCATCCCCTCACCGACGACCAGCCGTGGACGCTCGATGGGCCTGTGCATGCCGTGAAGGTCACGCCGGGCGGTTACGTCAAGCTCAAGGCCAGGCACTCGCTGGGGTATAACGCCGCGTCACGGCGCGTCGTGGTCTGGCGGCGCTGAGACTCGGCGCCACCTGCAGCGGACTCGCCACACGGGCGCCCAGCTCAGTCAGCCAGGATCCGAGCCAGCTCCTCATCCGAGACATCGAAGTCGCCGAAGGCAGCTTGGGTGTCGTCGTGGTCATCCAGAGTCTCGTAGAGACTGAGGCAGCGTTCGGCTTTTTTGCCCTCCTGGGGCTTCTTGGCCTTGGGGATGTAGCCGACGGTGCTGCTCTCGACTTCGATGTTGGCTTTCTCGAGGGCCGTAGTCACCGGGTCCAGATCGCTGACGTCGGTGAGGATCTGCCAGCGTTCGTCTTCCTCCGAGTAGTCCTCGGCGCCGGCGTCCATGGTCAGCTCCATCAGCTTCTCTTCATCCGCGGCAGCCAGTGGAACGACGATGATGCCCTTGCGATCGAAGGCCCAGGCGGCGCTGCCGCCCGCGCCGATCGCGCCGGTGTGTTTTTCGAATACCTTGCGCAGCTCGGCCACCGTGCGGTTTCGGTTGTCCGTTAGCGTTTGGACCAACCACAAGGTGCCGCCAGGGCCGGTGCCTTCGTAGAGCACTTCCTCGTAGTTGATGCCCTCGAGCTCACCGGTGCCGCGCTTGACCGCCCGCTCGATGGTCTCGTTGGGCATCTGACTGCCTTTGGCGGTCGAGATGGCCTTGCGGAGCGGGGCGTTGCCCGTCGGATCGCCGCCGCCCATGCGGGCCGCAACCTGAATTTCTTTTATGAGCCTGCTGAAGAGCTTGCCGCGCTTGGCGTCGGTAGCGCCCTTCTTGTGTTTGATGCTTGCCCACTTGGAATGGCCGCTCATGATTCTTCCACCTGGCGATGCGGGGCGCTCGGCCCCAGGTCGCGATGTAGGGTCCTAACCAGGGCGTAGCTTCAGCCGCCATGGGACGCAACCAGGCTGCGCGAAGGGTGGCTCGGAGGACCGGGGGCCGAGCGGCTCTCAGCGCTGCTCATCTTGCAGCTCACCCTGCAACTCTATGGGCGGTGGCGCGATCTGCCAGGCGACGAAGCCGAGCAACACTGGCGTGAGGTACAACACGGCGAAGACCACCAAGCCGAAAGCGACTCCCTGCGAGGCGGCAAGCCCGAGGGCGGGAAACAGCAGGGCTAGCACCAGCTCTCGCACGCCAACGCCAGAGATGGAGATCGGCATGAGCCCCAGCAGGCTGGTCACCGCCAGCATGCTCATCACGTCGACGAAGGACAGGCCCAGTCCGAGCGATCCGCTCGCCAGCCAACCCTGGGCGTAGTTGCACAGGAAGCTGGCCACGGTCAGCGGTACGGTGACGAGCAGCGCCTTGCCCACCAGGGAGCGCAGCGCTTCGAGAAAGCGGTCGAGACCGCGCCGCTCTGGATCCCGGGCGATCCGGCCGTAGATGCGCCCCATCAGTCGCTCTGCCAGTCCCGGCAGCAGCAGAACGAGTGGGGAGAGCGCGATGACGGCCATGCTCGCCCAGGCAATGGCCATCACTTGGCCTGTCAACACCGTGGCGAAGTGGGCCACGCCAAAAGCCACGAAAGCGAGCAGCCCGTAGACGTCACAGAGCCGATCCATGACCGAGATAGCGAGCCCTTCCGAGTAGGGCATATCCATGTCGTGGCGCAGGTACTGCACCCGCAGTGCGTCACCGACTCGCCCTGGTGTGAGCATGCCCAGGTAGACCGATGCGAGAAAGGCCTGGTAGGCGCGGGTCAGCGGATAGCGGTGTCCCCGGGCTCGCAGCAGCATCCGCCAGCGCTCCACCTTCAAGTGGATGACCGGCAGGATGAGCAGGACTGCGGCCAGCAGCGAGCCGAGCCTGGCATTCTTCAAGCTCTCCCACAGTTGCTCGGGATCGCCGATCTTCAGCACCACGACGGCGAGCAGCAGCGGGCCGAGCAGGCGGATGCTCAGTCGGAGCCACCTGCGGCGAGTCGCAGGGTGTTTCACTTCGGAGCCAGCAGGGTGAGCAGCCACGGATAGGAGGTGGTCATCTGTCGGATGTCGAAGCGCGACTCGAGCAGCTTGCGGAACGACCGCGGCCCCCACTGGTTGACGTGTTCGATGTCGTTTCCCAGGCGGCTGATGTTCTTTCCTCGCAGCAGGTTGCTCAGCCGAAACCACGGTTCGTGGGGCACGGTCAGCAGCACGTGAGCCGGCTCGAACTGGAGCACCTCGTCTAGCGCCCGTTCAGGCGTATCGAGGTGCTCGAGGATCTCGGCGCAGATCACCAGATCGAAGGGGCCGGACAGGAAGCTGAGGTCGTAGGCGCTGCCTTGGTGGGCCTCGACGCGGCTGAATTTCTCCTGGAGCAGTTGCAGGTCGTCAGGGTCCAAGTCGACGCCGGTGAAGCGAATGTCGGGCATGATTTCAGACAGGTAGCCCGACAGAAACCCCTCACCGACGCCAACCTCGAGGACTGATTTCACCGGCTCGGCTTGATGAAACAGATGGCGGACTCGGTCGACGAAGCGCCGGATCAATACCCGCTGCAGCGGATTGCGGCTTCGGTACTTGGGCGTGCTGAAACGATCGAAGTAGCTGTCCGGGACCACCGACTCACCTCCGCTCGCGCCAGCCGGCGCAGGGGCGACGGTGACAATAGCATGACCGACGAGTCTGGGAGCCGAGCACGTTGCGGCGGCCAATTCATGAGGTAAAGCTGGTAATGTGTGCGCTGCCAGGGCTGCCGGGCGTCCCAGTGAGCGTGGGCCCAGCCGCCACGGGCAGCAGCGCAGCGGCAGAACTCGGGGCGGGATAGCCAGCGAGCGGGATGACCGAAAACGGCAAGCCAGAACCCCCAGCCCATCGGTCAGAGCCACCGGCCCCGGTGACTGAGTTGCGGGACGAGCTTGCCGGCGAGCCAGGCCCCAGCGGCGCGCCAGGCCCCAGCGGCGAGCCAGGCCTCACCGGCGAGCCAGGCCCCAGCGTCGCACCGGGCTCCACCGCCGAGGCCACAGTGAAGGCGGAGCCCAGTGGGCGGCCTTCCGCCTGGGCCATCATCCGCGCCAGCGTGGTGCTATCGCTCGTCACGGCGGCTCTCGCCGGATTTGGCGAAGGTGTGGTCGCGGCGGCCAAGGGCGGAACGAGCGTGCTGGCCGCCGCGCTCGGCATTGCCCTGTGTGGGGCCTTGCTGGCGGTCGTCGCTCCGGTCCTCGGACTGGTGCAAGGCGTCGCGGCGTGGCTCGTCGGCAATGCCGTTCGGCGGCTCGGGCTGACCGACTGGCTATTCCGTCACACCACCGCCGACCGGGCGGCTCCGCGAGGGCCGGTCATCGGGTTCCAAGCCGCTCTGCTCGTCGTGCTGCCCACCACGGCAGCACTGCTGGTTGGACTGTGGGTGGTCCAAAAGGCGGTGGCTACCGTCCAAGATCCAGATCTTCGGGCCTGGCTCATCGTGGTCGCCGTGGCCATGCTGCTCGCCGGCGGTACGCTCGCCGGCGCGCTCGTCGGGCGCATCCTGCTCCGCCCGCTCGGCTGGATTGATCGTCGCTGGGGGCTGCCATGGCCGCGCCAGGCCGTGGCGCGCTACCTGCTGTTCGTCCTCCTGCCGGTGGTGGCTTTGCTGGTTCCGCTCATCCTGCGACATGGCGCTGTCCTGGGCAGGATCACCCTCTACCTGTGGCTCCTGTTGTTTCTGCTCGCCGAGGGCCTGCTGTGGCTGTTGTGGTCTTGGCTCGGTGCGAGGCGGCTGCGGCGACCCCGCCGTATCCGGCGAGTGCTGGTCGGGCTCTGGGCGTTGGCTATCGTCGGTGCTGGTGCGGCATTCGAGCTAGCGCCGTTCAGCGCAGGTATCTCGGTCAGCCGGACTATGGTGGCCCGGCAGAGCCTCGACCTGCTGCGTCATGGGACAGATGTCGACCGGGATGGTGCGTCTAGCCTGTTTGGCGGCGGCGACTGTGGACCCTTTGATGGTGCGGTCTCGCCAGCGGCTCGTGACGTTCCCGGCAATGGTGTGGACGAGAATTGCGATGGTAGGGACTCGGACCGTGGGGCGGGCAAGCAGATTGACATCGGCCCTTGGCGATCGGACCAGGCGCTCCTTGCGAGCAAGCTCAAGCCACGGAAGTACAACATCGTTTGGGTGATATCCGAAGCAACCCGAGCGGACCGGTGCAGCGTGACCGGTTATCGCAAGCGCACCACGCCGTACTTGGAGGGAATTGCCAAGGAGTCGCTGGTCTTCACCCGCGCCTACGCCAATGCGCCGGCGACGATGCTCTCGTTTCCCAGTCAGTTCACCGGACTGCGGCCGGGATCCATCACCTGGAAGCTTGGGCCCAAGAAGAGCACGAAGCCGCGGCTGCAGCTCACCGAGAAGCACCTGACCATCGCCGAGCGGCTCCGGGAGGTGGGATACCGCACCGGCATCGTTACCGGCCGTTACTCCAAGCGGGTGCTCTACGGCATGATGCAGGGCTTCGACAAGATCGCCGATACCTGGCTCGATGGCCGCCGTATGCCTTGGTACGCTCGCAATGCCGCGGTGGCCGCAACCTTGGCGCTGTCCTTCATCGAGCAGGGGCTGTTGGTGGCCCATTCGAAGAAACCGTTCTTCTTGGTGGTCTACACGGCTGACGGGCACGACCCGTACCTGAGGCACAAAGAGGGCTTCCCGAATTTCGGGCGCAGTGCCTCGGATCGTTACGATGGTGAGATCGCTTTCACCGATCGCTACATGGGCATGCTCATCGACTACCTTCGCTATCGGCGCCCCTTGTGGGACAACACGGTGTTCATATTCACCGGTGACCACGGCGAGGAGTTTGGCGAGCACGGTGGCCATAAGCACGCCAAGACCTGCTATTGGGAGAGCCTTCGGGTGCCGCTGGTGGTGCGAATACCGGGGCTGGTGGGCAAGCGCATCGATCGCCGGGTGCCGCTAATCGACATCGTGCCGACGCTGCTCGACCTGCTCGCTGTGGATCCAGGGGGCATGACGCTTGATGGGCAGAGTCTGCTCATTCCCGCTTTCGCCCCAGAAGAGGCCTCGAAGGAGCGACCGGTGACTTGCTCCGTGACGAGTCAGAAGCCAGCGGACGGTCGTTTCATGCGGCGAGCCATCCGACTCGGCGACCGGCTGTTGATCCACAACATGCTCGAAGGTCGCTACGAGTTCTACGACACCAAATCCGATCCTCGCGAGCTGAACGACATCGTCGGCGCCCATTGGCAATCGGCCGAGGTAAGCGAACTCAGAGAGCTGCTCGCCGCAAGTCTGACCGGCAATCTAACCACCCTCGAGATCCCCTACTGACTGGCGAGAGCTTGGTGAGCCTCGTGAGGGGTGCCGCGGCGACCGGTCCCGCCCAGCACCCAGGGATCAATAGATCTCGACTTCTTCGAGATGGAGGGTGGAGGTCTTGTCGACGGTCAGGCGCACGTGGCGCGCCCACTGGGGCTCGAAGCGGAGGGTCCAGGTGCTGAAGGGCTCGGTGTGCCGTGCGATCTCGCGGTACTCGCGGTCGTCTGAGCTCACCTCGACAATCAGCGGGATGGCGCGATCTCGAAACTCTCCAGGCCGGTTGGTCACCACGATCCGCCGAATTTGGTAGAGCTGCATCAGGTCGATGCTGACCCAGGGCGAGGATTGCTCGCGGGTATGGCAGCCAATGCGGTCCTTGAGCCCGTCGGTCAGGCCTTCCTTGGGGAATCGGCGCGCCGAGTAGTGGCTACTGGCCTCGACGGGCTTGTAGAGAGCCAGATTGGGCGCGCGCCTCGAGTGCCTGAGCAGCAAGGAGCCACCGCGGCTGATGACGAGTGACAGCAACACCAGCAGTGCCCATCGTAGAATCCGTTGCGCCGTCACGGCCGCAGGGGTGTCCGCTTCTCGGTGCGCGGTGGCCAGTAGCCGACGCACGAATAGGGCGAGTGCCCGCCGGCGCTCTCGCCGATCGCGCCGATGGGCTACGTTCCATCCATCCTCTGGATTCCCTTCTTCCCACAGCTGCTGCACGAGATCCCGTGTCCGAGGAGGCAGAGCGGCAATCACCGTGGCGCCGGTGGGAAGCTCGGAGAGTCTCTTCCACAACGCCTGGGGTGACGCTGGAAACACCGTGTCCCCGGCGGCGGCGCTGAGGGCCGTCATGCCATGATGGGCGGCGCGAGCAAGCAGCACGAAACCGGCGCGCTCTCGCCCGGGCAAGTCCAACAGGAAGCGTGCCGCACGGGCCATTTCGTCGGCTCCGCGCAGGGCCGTCCAGCCCTCGCTGCCCCGCCGGAGGGGGGCCCGTCGCGCCTGCTTCATGCGATCGTTCAGCAGCAGGGGTTCGAGCCAGTCGGCGGCCAGCTTCTGTCTCGGAGGCCCCGACGACGGGGTAGGCTCATCGTCAGGCGAAAGCTCGTCCGTGTCCGGTTCTGTGGCGGCTGGCCCAGGTGTCTCGCTGGTCACAGCGGTTGCTCCAATTCGTACAGCTTGACCCGGTGCCTGCCCCAGCCCTGCCAATCATAACTGGCCTTGAGCTTCTCGACTCGTGGGAAGCGGCGCCGCACCACTTTGTGGGTCCATCCGTTAGGGGTCTTCCAAAGTAGATGGGTGACGCCGAAGCTCTGAATGGTTGACTTGGTCGAGTTGAATTTGCGCTTCACGAAGTAGGCGCGGTATTTGGTGTCGAAGGTTAATGGAACGGCCCAAGCACCGATTACGACGGCGGCGCGGGGCCCAATGATTGTGGCTATTCTGCGGTTCAGCTCAACTGTCGTGTAAGATGGTTCTCGTAGCCAGTCGTAATAAGAGCGCCCATGGACGGAGGCGTAAGCGAAGGCCAATATGATGAGGGCCGCCTCACGACAACGTGGCCGCTCGCGTAGACGCAGCCTTGCCCCGATGCGGTAGATCAGATGGGCAGCCAGGAGTATGACCGGCGGGAAGAGAATCATGTAGAAGCGTAGCTGCGACTGGGCGCTGACTTGCATGGCGCCGAAGGCTGCGATGAACCAAGTGGCTACCAATAACTCCCAGCCGTCCACTCGACGATGCCTCAGGCTGGCGACGGCCATGCGAACCAGTTCGATGAGCGCCAAGGGGAACGTCACTGGGAAGATGCCGAGGTAGCCTTTCTCCCAGCGCTCGTCGTCTGATAGCCGGTTCCATACCTCCCCCCAAGGTGTCGTGCTGAGATCGACCTCGGCGGCGAACTGATCTTCGTCGTGAATGACGTGAGCGAAGTTCCATTGGACGGTGCGCCAGTATTCATCGGTCAGCACGACCTGGAGGGCCATCCAAGCGAGCAATACACCGTGGGCGAGCACCAGCAAGTGAAGCCAAGGGCGCGAGCGGGTCCGCAGCACAGCCATGAGCCAACCGAGCAACAGGACGGGTGCGAATATCAAAGCGGACTGCTTCGTGAAGAACGCTGCCGCGAATGCCCATTGAGCGCCGAACAGCCAGTGCGGCTTGGTGCGTGCGAGCAGCAGGCAGAGCAGGCTGAGGGCGAGCAGACCATTGACTTGAGGCTCGAGCAGACCCGCCCGGCTCGCAAAGATATCATAGACGTTGGTGGCCACGAGTAGGCCACAGAGCAATAGGGGCCACCCCCGCATGCGGCGTGACGCAACGGCGAGCAGCACGCACAGTCCGCCGGTGGCCACGATGATGGAGTACAGTCGGAGCTGGAGCATGCCGGCGCCGAACAGGCGAAAGACGCCGGCTATGGGATAGACCCAACATGGACTCTGGACGCGCCAGAATTGGTAGCCGTCTTCGGGGTGGGTTTGCCAAATCCCGAACACGCCCCAGTTTCGTGCCTCGTGGGCTTTGGCCGTTCCCTCGGTGATGAGCTCATAGCCCTTCATCTCGTTGGGCAGCATGAGCGGTGGATCGGCTTCGAGAAAGATCAGTCGCAATGCCAAAAAGACGGCCACCGCCAGCACCGGTGCCGCCCATTGGCTGGTCGCTTGTTCCTCGAGGTGCGCCTTGGCCTTGGTGCACCAGGCCTGGAGGTGCTGTCTCGTTGCCATCCCCACGTCAGCACCGTGCATAGCTGATTGCAGAATGCGCCGCCAGGACCGCAGAAGACCCCGCACTCGAGCGGGCGTGTTGTTTCCGAGCGGGGCACCAACTCGTGGGCAGCTGGTCTAGTCGGTGCGGAGGTAAAGTAGCCAGTTTGCTTTCCCTTTGCGCCGGCGCCCCGAGTTGACGAGCTTGCGGCTGGCTGCGAGGGAGAACGCGCCATTCTGCTTCACTTTCTTCTCGGCGTGGCGCCCGCACCTGGGGTCGATGACCACATAGGACGCCTGGTCGATCAGCGCTTGCTCTTGCCCCTTTTTGGCCTGCTCCTCGGGCTTGGGGAAGTGTCGTCGGTCCGGGCCGAACACCGGCGTCGTCATGCCCTCGAGCGGGTAGAGCCCGGGCTTGTACATGTCTTTGCACCCGAAAAAAGCGACCTTGCCGAAAGGCTCATCGGTAGGCGGCTTGCCGGGCATGGTGGCGATCCACGTCGAGCCGACTTTCTTTCGCCCGGTGCTTCGGCGGGTGGCGAAATCGAAGAACACGAGATCGCCGGCCACCGAGTCCCAGCCCTTGGACACCCGATCGCGCCACACTAGGTGAGTCACGCCCAGTTCGCGGTAAAGCTCCCAGACTTGCCTTGGCGACTTCAGTCGCCCGTAGCTGATCCCAAATTGCCAACCGCCCCAGTCTGAGGTGGTGCGCCGCGCCAGTCCCAGGTGGGTGTGGTTGTCGTGAAGCATCACGTGGGCGCGCTTCGGGAGCGCGGCCCGCACTTTCTGCCAGCCGGCACAGACGCTGAGCCGCGCGCCGTAGCGCTTCTTGTGACCTGCAGCCAAGAGGTCGAGACTCTTCTTGACCGGCGACTTGATCATGGCGTGGCTGGGAATGAAGTAGACGTTTCCCCCGATGATGATCTGAGTGGCGACGAGGCTGCCCAAGAGGATGCGTGCGACGACGTGGGTGCGCCACAGATGGATCATGATCGCGGCGGTTACCGCCGCCATCCACGGGACGAGCGTCTGCAGATAGCGGTCCTGATGGTGGATCCAGAACCAGAGGAAGATCGCCAAGTGCGTCATTCCGGCGAGGGCCCAGATGCGCTTCGTCTTGCGCAAGAAGGGCAGGCAGAGGACCAGCAGCGTGAAGAGTGACCCGAAGACCGGCACCTTGCCGTGGTACCGGGCGTAGTCGTGGGGGATGAACGAGAAAGTGAACAGGGTCTCGACGGTCTCCTGCAGTCCGGCCCAGTCCCGACTGGGCCGCCAGAACTGGAAATCCTTGTAGCCCCATTCGAAGAGGGCCGCTGCGTCCTGGCTCCAGGGTCGCAGCGCGAGGTGCTCGTGCAGCGAGGGATAGAGCGGGTCGCCGTACCAAACCCAGTTGCGGAGCCAGAAAGGGCTGGTGGCCGCTAGGGCGACCGCTGCCGCCGCGAGCGGCCCCTGCCATTGAAAACGCCGCTGGGTTCTCCAGCCGATGGCCCGCCACACCACGGTGCCCGCTACAGCGAGGATCGCGACCGGTGCCAGTAGCACGCCGGCGGTGAGCTTGGGCATTGCGGCGCCGGCCATCATGAGGGCCAAGAGCGCGCAGCGACCTGGCGGGAGATGGCGCAACGCTCGCAGCATGCAGATGAACACTGGCAGGGCGAAGAGCGCAGCAATGTGGTCGGCCCCGCAGGCGAGGCTCGAGTCGTAGAGCAGCACGCCGGGAAACAGCAGGCGCGCAACCCAGGTCGCGCTAGCGCGACTGTTGGGTACCAGCAGCCGCACCGCTGCCGGGATGGTTGCCAGCGTCCACAAGAAGCAGGTGAACTCCATGTGTGCCGCAAGCTCAATCTGGTCGAAGAGCGTCGCCTTCGGCAGGAGGAACGCCCAGGTGAAGAGGATGCTCGCGAGGTGGGGGTTGGTGGCGACCGTCCACCCTTCGCCGAATCGAGGGATGGTGCCCACGTGGGCGTATTGCTCGGCCAGTGCCAGGTGTTTCCAGCGCGCGTCGAACTGGGCATTCTCTGGCGTCAGGATCTTGAAGTAGATCATCGCCACCACGGCGATGCCGAAGATCCAGATCACGAGCTCGAGGCGGCTACGTGGTTGGCGCTCTTTCGCGCGGTGGCGCAGATGTCGCCGGTAGCGGCTCACTAGCCGGTAGAGCGGGGTCAGACCGACAGCGATCATGAACGCAGGCAACAGGAAGAACAGCGGCCAGCGAAATGCCCCCACCATGGCGAGGGCGTTCATGCTCACGTAGAAGAGCACCACCCCAGCCGCAAAGCTCAGGCATAGCGTCTCGGCCAAAGGCAAGGGCGAGCCCCGCAATCGGCGGACCAGGGCATAGCCAGAGCTGACGCAGCCGAGGCTCCAGAAGGCGCAGCTGATCCAATAGCCGGCGTAGCGCCAGAACAACCACTCTTCGATGGGGTAGTGCTCGCCGTAGTGGCGGGCGAAAAATACCGTCGAAAGCAGAATGACAATCGGCGGGCCGATCTTCGTGGCTCGCTCTCGCCAGCGTGCTTTCCAGGACGTCGTCACGTGTTCAGCTCAGAGAGGATAGTGGCCCATGTCGCGGTTCGCAACGGAGCACCGAGAGGCTCGCCAGCCATGCCCAGCGCCGGCAGCGGGCCGTGCGAGCCGCGCTTTGGGAGACCTGCTATAAGCCGGCCCGTGGCTGACGATGGCGGTAAGCGAGACGATGAGGCTGCGCCCGAGGTGTTTCTGGTGGTGCCTGGGCTCAATGAGGCCGAGAGCCTGCCCGAGTTGGCCGAGCGCATCCACGAGGCGCTGGACGGGTTGCGGCGCTACGAGCTGATTTTCGTGGACGACGGCAGCACCGACGATACCTGGAAGGTCATCGGCCAGCTCAACCGAGAAAACCCCGCTGTGCGAGGCATTCGCCTGCGGGCTAATTTCGGCAAGGCGATGGCCCTGACGGCGGGCTTCGATCAGGCCCAGGCCGATCTGGTCGTGATGATGGATGCCGATTTGCAGGATGACCCGTCTGATCTGCCCAACTTCCTGGACAAGATCGCCGAGGGACTCGACGTGGTCGTCGGTTGGAAAGTCGATCGCCGCGATCCCCTGAACCGGAAGGTGCTGTCCCGCATCTTCAACGGCACCGTGGGAATCGTGACCGGGGTCAAGCTGCACGACATGAACTGCGGGTTCAAAGCCCTCCGCAAAGAAGTGCTGGCTGCCATTCCCATCTACGGAGATTTGTTCCGCTTCATCCCGGTGCTGGCCAAGTGGCAGGGATTCCGAATCGCCGAGGTCCCGGTCAAGCACCACGCTCGCAAGCACGGCCGCTCGCGTTATGGGCTCGAGCGTATCCTGCGCGGCCTTTTCGACCTGGCCAGCATCGTTTTTCTCACTCGCTACTCGCGCAAACCGATGCACCTGTTCGGGCTCATCGGCCTGCTTGCAGCGGGCGTGGGCTTCGGGGTTTGCGTCTACCTGACGGTTCTCTGGGCGCTGGGCCAGAGCATCGGCACCCGGCCGCTCTTGATGCTAGGCGTGCTGCTCATCATGTTGGGGATGCAGTTCTTCTCGCTAGGCCTGATCGGTGAGTTCCTGACCTTTCAGCACCAGCGTCGCCACGAGCGGGACCTGCCTCCGATCCGGGCGATCATCGGCGACCGGTAACGCCTTCCTGTCGCCGGCTCCTCGCGCTATGGCCTCAGTCGTGGTGTGCCTACCAGCCTCAGACAACCCACAGGCGACGCCGGCTGTCGTCGTCGCGACCGGCAATGCGTGAGCTGTTAGCCAAGGCACGGCAGCTGCTCCGTCGCGGGTTGGCCGCTATCGACGGCACCGTGTCTCGGGTGGCGATCCAGTCCCAGCGGCTGCTGATCATGCCGCTGCTGATCGCCGTGGCCCTAGCCGCCACGGCCTGGCCGCTGCTGCACCGCGATCGACTGGCCCAGCTGGCGGGCAACAAGCTCGCCAAGCCCGAGCGGAGCGAGGCGCTGCTCTACCTCGGTGTCGCCGCTGGGGGCCTTTTAGTTCTCTATGGCTTGGCCATCTTGGTCGTGCGCCTCTGGGCCCATCGGTGGCGCACCGCTGCCGTCGTGGCCACCCTCAACCGCTGGCTCTCGTTCTTGCTGGCGGCTCCTTTCGTCGTCTGGATGCTCACGCCCAAGGTAGAAACCAAGAGCCCTCGGCTCACCCTGATATTCGCCTTGATTGCCGCGCTGGCCTGTCTGCCGACGTTCATGGCCATGGTGGGTTCCAAAGGACAAGAGGGCCCGCTCTCCAGGGAAGATCGCTGGGGCCGATTGCGCGAATGGTTGCGCGGTACAGGCCGTTACCTCGCCCCCTTGGCCGTCTTGGCGCTGCTGGTCGCCTACGCCTACTTCTTCTCGAAGCTGGCGATCACCAACCACCACGGGCTGGCGTCCCGGACGACCGATCTGGGCTACTACGACAACATCTTCTACCAGTCGATTCACGGGCGGCCGCTGGACTGTACCTTCCTCAAGACGGGCAACCACAGCTCAGCCCATTTCGATCCGATCCTGGTCGTCTTGTCGCCTCTCTATCTGCTCTACCCGCGGGCCGAGGGGATCCTGGTGTTGCAGTCGGTGTGGCTCGCCATCGGCGTGCTGCCGGCCTACCTGATCGGCAAGCACCACCTGGGCAGCCGTACCGCAGGAGTGATCTTGGCGGCCGTCTATGCGCTCTACCCGGCGCTACACGGCGCCAACATGTACGAGTTTCACTCGCTGACCTTGCTGGTCATGCCCTTCATGTGGGCCATCTATTTCATCGAGGTGGGCCACTTCAAGCGGTACTACCTGCTGCTCCCGATCTTGCTGTTGATCCGGGAAGACGTGTCGCTGGTGATGTGCTTCGTGGGGGGCTACGCCATCCTCACCCGCCGGCCGGGTCGAGTGCGACTCGGTTGGATCACCATCTTGGTCAGCTTGATCTACCTGGTGGTCGTCAAGACGGTCTTCATGACCTCCCCCGACATCTTGCAGGCAGGCAAGAACTCCTACTCTTTCGCCTACTACTACCGAGATCTGATTCCCAAAGGTGAGAGCATCGGTGGGCTGCTGACGTCCCTGTTCACTAACCCAACCTTCCTGTTCGACCTGGTGCTGCGGGAGGGCAAGCTCACTTTCGCCGGAAAGCTGCTCGTACCCCTGCTGTTCCTGCCGCTGTTCGCCAAGCGGGGCCGCTTCATCTTGATCTACGGCGCCATCTTCTTGCTGCTGGCGACCCGCAAGGCGGTCTACGAGATCCACTTCCAGTACACCGCGGTCGCCTTCCCGGCGATGATCATGTTGGTGCCCGCAGCGTTGCGACGGCTGCGCGACGGAGGCGGAGATCGCTACTTCGGCTTGGACACTCGACGGCTGAGCCGCGCCCTCTTGGGCAGCGTGTTGGTCGCAACCGCCCTGTGTTCCTGGAAGTTCGGCGCCATCGCCAAGAATGCCAGCTTCCGGGGCGGTTTTCAGCGGGTGGTGCGGGAGCTCAACGAGGAGCAAGCCAAACGGTACGCCAAGATCAGCGAGATGGTCGCCCGAATCGAGCCTGGGGCCAGTGTGAGTACGACCAACCAGGTCGGTCCCCATGTGTCCAACCGCAAAGAGGTGTACTTCAACCGCCAGCGCAAGCGCACCCACTACGTCTTCGTCAACGAGAAGGAAATCAAGGGCAAACGGCGGACCCACCACCAGCGCCGCATTGCCCGCGGAGAGCTCGAGCTGCTCGACAGCTACAAGCAGTTCAAGCTGTTTCGGGTGCACGCGGACAAGCGGAATGCTCCAGTGCCCGAAGGGGCGGTCAAGCCGGAGCGGACGAAGAAGAAGCGCGACAAACCCCGGTCCAAAGCCAACCGTCGGAAGCTCGGGGCTGCCCAAGGCGGAGCTGGCCAGGATGGCGGAGCACCCCAGCGGCCCAAGCTGCGAGGTGGGAAATTGGGCCCGAAGCCTGACGACGTGGACATCGATCGGGCGCTGCGCGACGAGCTACCACGATAGCCGGGCCGGCGATGATGCGCGCCGGCGGCTACTCGATAGTGGTCAGCGACAGGTGCGGAGCGCGGTGCGTTGGCGGTGCCGGTCGAGCGCCAGCTCGATGAGGCGGCTGACGAGCTGGGTTGGCTTCAGGCCGCTCTTGTCCCACAGCTGGGGGTACATCGAGATGGCGGTGAAGCCTGGGATCGTATTGATCTCGTTGAGATAAACGTCTCGTTCGGCGGTGACGAACAGATCCACCCGCGCCATGCCGGCACCGTCCAGGGCGCGGTAGGCCCTGAGGGCCAGGTGCTGAATCGCGGCCACCTCGGCATGGGTCAGCTCGGCAGGGACGCAGAGCTTGGCGCCGGTGGCGTCGATGTATTTGGCTTCATAGGAGTAGAACCCGTCGGCGTGGTCGACCACGATTTCTCCGGGCAAGGACACCTGAGGATCGTCATTGCCCAGCACTGAGCATTCGATCTCCCGTGCCCCGACCAACCCTTCTTCGATCACCAGCTTGGTGTCGAACTGCAAGGCGTGCACCACGGCGTCGCAGAGCTCGGTGCGTTGCCTCGCCATACCGATGCCTAGCGAGGAGCCCAGGTTTGCCGGCTTGATGAACAGCGGGTAGCCAAGCGCTTCGCACTCTTCGATTGCCTCGTCTCGTGCTTGGTCCCAGCGGTGACGCGGCAAGCCGAGGTAGGGCACCACCGGAACGCCCGCGGTCTCGAGAATCTGCTTCTGGATCAGCTTGTCCATCCCGACTGCCGAGCCCGTCACCCCTGCGCCGACGAAGGGCACGCCGGCCAGCTCGAACAAGCCTTGCATGCAGCCGTCTTCGCCCATCGGGCCATGAAGCACTGGGAAAGCCACGTCGAAAGGCTGAGGTGCAGCGCCTGAGACATTGAGCAAGCCGACTCGCTCCGCCTCCACCGGCATGGGGCGGATGAACGCGGCCGGTCCGGCTGGATCGATGTGCACGGTCCGTGGGTCACTGGTCGTGGGAAGAGCAGGCTCCCGCTGCAGGTGCCAGCGGCCCTGGCGATCGATGCCTACTAAGAGCGGCTCGAAGCGCTCGCGGTCGAGCGAGTCGACGATGAAGCGGGCCGACAAGATGGATATCTCATGCTCTGCGGAGCGGCCGCCGTAGAGCACCAGCACTCGTGTCCTGCTTGGCTTGGCCATTTGGAGGAGCCGTCTGGGAGATGCGGTCCGTGCCGCCGTCGCTCAGCGTTTCGCTTGACGGAAGTTGTCGGTGATCTTGCGGTAAGCCACGCCGCGCAGCACGTGCCCGTCTTTCAGCTCCAGGTGGAGCGCTACCGGCTTGCCGGCTTGCTTGGCGATGTGCACCACCGTCACGTGGGATCCCTTGACCAGCTTTGCCTGTCGAAGCGTGACGTCCCGGACCGCGACCAACTCGCTGCCTACCTTCAGATCTGGCGAGGCAGCTGGTCTAGGGGGGCCAGCCTCTGCGCTACTAGCGGGCAGGGTCAGCGCTAGTCCCAAGCCTAGGAGCACCGCTGTGAAGGTTCGAGTCATATGCAGGGCAGTCCTCCCCCCCGCAAATCATACCGCAGATCGTTCCGTTGGACGCCTGTCGCCCTAGGGTTGTTCACCTCATTGTTTCAGATCTCGTGACGATTGTGGAGCCGCTCGATTTCCGCTTTACTTTCCGAATGATGACCAGACAGCGACAAACTCTCGGCCTGGCGATCTTCGGAATCCTTGCTGGCACCGGGCTCACGCTGGCGGCCGGTCAGGGGTGCTCGTCCGAGCCCTCGACCGATCCAGGCACTACTCAGTCGAGCACGAGCAGCGGTGGGGGCAGTGGAGGCTCGTCGACCAGCACCGGCCAGGCTGGCAGTGGGGGCGTCGCAGGCAGTGGGGGCGTCGCCGGCGGTGGCGGCTCGCCGGCTGGTGGAGCGGGCGGCAGCGGCGGCAGCGGCGGGGCAGGGGGTAGCGGTGGCTCCGGTGGGTCGGCTGGTGGCTGGCCCACCTGTGACAGCCAACCGCCAGGCGTGGATGGCAAGACCATCCCCCAAGTGTGGCAAGACGATCCAGTCCAGCCGGCAGAGGTCTGGGTTTCCGGCGTGGTGGTGACCGCCGTCAGTCGTGGGGACTGCCAAGCGGGCCAGGCGTGCCAGATCTTCCTACAGCAGCAGCCGACCTATGGGACCTTCGCGGCCGGCGCTCAGCAGGGCATCAAGCTCTTCGCCTCGGCTTCCACGGCCCAGGTCTTCGACACCATCGCCGTCGGTGATGTCGTCGACGTCTTGGCTCACGCCTGGCGCTACAATCTCAATGCCCAGAACGAGCTGCTGTTGCAGGTCAACCTGCAGCTGCCGGGCTGCGCCAAAGCCACGGGCAGCGCCACGCCAAGCCCGATCACCGGCGTCACGTTGAGTGATCTGACGGTCCAGGCCTACGAGGTCACCCACGGTCCCCTCTTGGTCCAGCTGTCCGATCTGTCCGGCACGCCTGGGCAGATGACCGAGACCTTCGGGCTGTGGGAGACCGGTGTCTTCACCGATGCTGGCATCGAGTCGGTGACCAGTCTGAGCCCCTTCTTTCTGCTCGGCGCTGCCTTCACCGGGCTCCAGCAGGGCCAGACCACCGATTTCGCCACAGTGACCGGCGTGTTTGGACTGTTCGTGCCGCCGCCCAACGGGCCCAAGTACAAGATGATCTACCCGCGCACGATGGCTGACGTCGTCTTGAAATGACGTCCGTCGGCCTCGGTCCTCGAGGTCATCAGACCTGGTCGTCCCCGATCAGTGGATCGCTCGGACCTTGACGCGGCCGGACTTGAGGTCCCCGCTCAGCTCGACCTCGAAGCGATTGGAGTCGACGCTCTGGTCGGTGAAGATGGCCAGAATCTTGGCGGCCCGGTCGTTGGTGAGCTTCTTCCGGGCGCCCTTGGTGCCAATCGAGAGGCTCACCTGCTCGATCTTGGGATTGGCTCGCATGGTGCGGATCACCTCGATGAGCGCCTCCCGTGACTTGGCCGGGAGCTTGGCACTGCGTTTCGGGAACCGAATCGGCGGGGTGATCACGAAGTCATCGCCCTCGAGGCGGGCATACTTCGGGCAACCGTCGCTGGTCGGGCCTGGCTCAGTCGGGCAGGGATCGACCGGATCGGCAAAGTGATCGTTGTCCTGGTCTGGGCAGCCGTTGGCGTCGGGATCATCGTATTTGGCGCCCGGCTCGTCAGGACAGGCGTCGTCCTCGATGATGCCATCGCCATCCAGATCCTGAGGGTCTGGGCAGCCCCGGCGTTCCTTGGGCCCAGCCTCTTCCGGGCAGGCGTCGTATTCATCTTCGATGCCGTCTAGATCCGCGTCTTGGACCACCTCTACGATGACTCGTTCGCCCTTCGCGGCGTAGCCGACGGTGAGCATTCCGCGAGCCGAGGCGGTGCCTGGTGCGGTGCCCATTCCGGGGCCGGCGGCGAAGCCGATGCTGAAGTCGCCGAAGCGAACCTGGGCCACGGCGAGGGGCTCGAATTGGGCGACGATGCCGCCGTTGCCGAGCCCCGCTACCTGTCGGTTCAGGTCCTCCTCTTCCTCCGCCTCGAGGTCGGAGCGGACGTAGTTGAACAGGGCGAAGTGAGGCTCGAGCCCCACTGAGATGGCTGGGGCCAGCGCAAAGTGGGCGGCACAAGAGGCGGCTATTCGGTCGCCGTCTCCGCCGGCGAAGAACAGCGGTGCCAGGCCCAGGGTGCACCCGTAGGTCACCAGGTCGATCTCGCCAGCCACCGAGCCCACTAGCTCGAGGCGAATGAAATGGTGCTTCCCACCGAGGTAGGCCTTGGTGCTCCCCGTGGGAGCCCAGACCCGGGCGCCCAGCGCCAGGTCGAGGTCTTCGCCGGTGATCGGTCGCCCGAAGGCGCCGATGCGCAGATCACCCTGACCGGGCTCACCGGCGGGGAAGGACTCGGAGGAGACGCGGGTCTCGTCGTCTCCGCCCTCGAAGACCGCGAAAGGGAAGTTGAGCTCGAAGTTGAGCCAGTACAGGGGGCTGAGCGAGGCGCCCAAATGGAACAGGAGTGCGTGGGCCACCGGTGCCAAGTTATCGGTTGTCATCGTGGGTGTTGGGTTCAACACCGTGCTCTGCAGGGGCATGAAGGCGTAGTCGCCGGTGAGCCGAAAGGCGTAGGCGACGCCCTCGTCGAACTCCTCGTGTGGCCCTTCGGCTCGCGTAAACGGGCTACCCGCTGAGGCGGGCTGCATCTGGTCGATGCGGATCTCAGAGCCGTGACCCTGTGCCAGGGCCGATGTGGGGGTCAGCAACACTCCCGTCGCTACGACAGCTGCTACTCGGGGCCTTAGAGCAGTCACACGCACACCTTAGCAGCGATGGGCCCGGGGGTTGAACCTTCGGGGGAATCTTGCTCTCCGAAGAGTCCATGGCGGAGACTCGGTCCAAGCAAAAACAGGCATTTCTGCGACTTTTTTTCGGGTGCCTCCGTCCAACCTCTGGAGGACGCGCGCGCCCCTGGCTCGGCTCAGGCGGTTCACACTGGCACGGGAGGCGACAAAGTCGCATGATGTTCAACATGAAGGCTCTTTCGGAAGCAATCGCGAGGCCTGGTGCCAAGAGCACCAAACCGAGACGGTTTTGTAGCCCTCGGCACTCTTGTAGCCCTCGGTACTCTGTTCGCGCCTTGCTGGTCGTGGCCATGGCCGCTTTGGTTCTGCTGATTCCGGCGGTCGCGGCGGCCCAAGACGAGGCCGACTACGAGTACGACTACGCTGCCGACACCGATCCGGCGGCGGTGTCAGACTTCGAAGACCAACTGGCGCCTTACGGCACCTGGGTCCAAGACTCCCGCTACGGCTACGTTTGGGTGCCCGACTCGGTGGTCGTCGGCCGCGATTTCGCGCCCTACCGAACGGCCGGCCGCTGGGCTGTCACCGATGACGGTGATTGGGTCTGGATCAGCGACTATGACTGGGGCTACATCCCCTTCCACTACGGGCGCTGGGTGTGGATCCCTGCCCGCGGTTGGGGCTGGGTTCCGGGCCGCGTTTACGCGCCCGCTTGGGTCGAGTGGCGGGTGGGTCAGCCTGGCTATGCCTACATCGGTTGGGCACCAGCGCCGCCGACCTATATTTGGATGAACGGCATGGCCGTGGGCTACTTTGCCCTGGTCACTTTGCCCTGGTGGTACTGCTCGAGCTCGTGGTTCTTCCATCCTCATTGGAACCACCACATCGTGGTGAACCACTATCACGCCCGGTCGATACACCACCACACCAGTCATTATCACGGCTCCGGCCACCACAGTGGTCACCAGCCCGCCAGTGCCTCGGCCCATGCGAAGGGCGGGACTCCGCGGAGCGGCTCGGCGGGTGCTACCGCCGCCAAGGTGGAACCCAAGAGCTACTCCCGGGCTAGCATTCCCCGTTCTCCCTCCTTCAAAGAGGCTCAGGTTCCCAAGCGGGCCATTCCGACCGATCGGGTGAGCCCCGACCGACGGGCCTTGTCGCTTCGCAAGCCCAACAGCTCGAAAGCGAAGCGCGGGGCGGTCAGCAAGCGCGCCAGCTCTCGATCCGCGCGCACAGGCCAGCGACGGAGTACCAATGTGCGGCGCACGGGTCGGGCGTCGAGCCCCCGTTCGACGACTTATTCTCGTTCACGTCCCAGTCGAGCCTCGCGCAGCTCGACGATCCCGAACCAACCGCGGACTCGAAGCTTCCGGCAGCCACGCAGGCAGTCCACCACTAGGACCAGCCCCGGTTACCGCCCAGCCCCCCGGACTCGGACTGCGCCGCAACGTTCTTGGGAGCCGTCGCAGCGCACCCGCAGGCCCGCGACCCGCTCGAGTAGGTCGCCGAGCCGCGCCGGGTCGCACCGTAGCTACTCGCGGCCGAGCCGGTCCTCCGGACCGAGCCGTTACTCAGCGCCGACCCGCCCCTCGACATCCAAGAAGTCAAGCCGGTCGAAGTCCTCCAAGAAGTCTCGCTCCAGTAGCAAGAGTCGCAAGAGTACCAAGAGTCGCAAGAGCCGCAGGAGGTAGCCGGTGAAACGAGCGCTCCAGACAACAGTGGTGGGCGTGGCCGTTGCTGCGGGCAGCTTGGTTTCGACCGGTTGCCACTACAACGACGACTATTACGACGACTATTACAACGACCCCTATTACAACGAATACTACACCACCGTCGACGCTGACTACGTGCTGGAGACCGACCTCGGCTATGGAGCAGGGTTGTTCGTCGAGTATTCGATTGGCGGGCTTTGGTATCTATGGACCAGCTGCGATACCAGCCTCGACGGTGGCCACTGCGTCTACGATGTCCACGTGATCGCCCATTCGCCGATTGATTTCATCGCCGGATACGATCTCGAGGATTGGGACAACGTGGACCAATACGCGGCGGACGCCTTCTCCTTCTATGCGGATACCGCCTACTACAGCGATGCGGTGGAGTTCTCCACCAACCCGGGAGCGCTCGTCGAGATTGAGCTGGTGCTCGATGG
>JAUVCD010000068.1 GCA_030590865.1 Myxococcales bacterium
GGGTGGGGCCCCGTCGCCGAAGGCGATGGGGCGGGGTTTTTGAAAAAACCCCGAGAAAAGACGCTAGTCGGCCAACAGGAGGCGCTCGCGAAGGGCTCGCGCGCCCTTCGCCCCGCCAGGGGCGCGCGAGACCGCAGCGCCCGTGCACGGGTGACGCGCAAGGCGCGTCGGGACCCGAAACCGTGAGCGCAGCGAGCGAGGGCCGGAAACTAGCTAGCGCGCCCAGGCGCCTGCCAGCACACGCCCAGCTCCAGCGTCAGCCACCCTCACACCGGCTTCGAGGTCGAAGGTCCAACGCAGCGCGCCAGTGCCGAGGTCATGGGCATGCAAGCGGCTGGCGTGAGGACGAAGAATGACCAACCCTGCATCCTCGGCGAGGATGGGGCGAGAGGTGCCGAGCTCTTCGCCCTCGAGCCGCCAGCGGCTATGCCCATCGGCCACGTCGAGGGCTGCATAGCTCGCTGGCCCCAGCTTTGCGAACACCGTGGTGTCGCCTATCACCGCATCCTGAACGCCTTTGCGGCGCCAACGGGGAGCCCTAGTCACCCCGTCGATGGCGACCAGGGAGCTACCGGTCCCATAGATGAGCAACCCTTGGGCCCCGCTCAGCGGCCGAGCCCGCCAGGGTCGCAAGACAAAGGCGTCTTCCGAGCCGGCCCGGTGGCGCCACAGCTCAGCACCCGTCTCGATGTCGAGGGCGTAGATGCGTCCATCGAGGCCTGCGACGTAGACGTTGGCGGCTAGCACCAGCGGCCATCCCAAGGCTGTCGCCCCGCGATGGGTCCATAGCACCGCACCAGTGGCTGGATCGACGGCGAGCAGCCGGTCTTCCGCAGGCACGAGCAGCAGGCCGGCATCATGGACCAGGCCGTGGGCGCGGCTTCGCCAGCGCCGCTTGCTCGGCAAAGGCGTCGTCCAAAGGCGCTGCGGGCGCTGCCGATCGAGCGCCACCAACAGCTCGGTGCTGTTGCGGTGCAGCGGGGCAGTAATCACAAAGAGCCGTTGCCCATCGGCAGCCAGCGTCGGTTGGAAGCGCTCCTGTCGCACCTCGTAGCGGAACAGTTGCTCGCCTGACGGAATCGCCGTCGCGGTCAAGAAGCGCCAGCCCAGGGCGTAGAATGTATCGTCGACGTGAACGGACGGACCGATCCAGCCTGACCCATCGAGTTGCCCGATAGCCCGGCCGCCGTGAATGTCGATCACCTGCAGCGGCGCACTGTCCCATGCCTGGGATAACACGCTACCCGGCATGGTCACCGCGGGCGGCGGGAGCGGTCGGGACGTGGCCACACAGGCCAGCGCTCCGAGCGCCATGGCCGAGAACCGGACCGCGCGACGCCAAGCCGACCAGGGACGGGCTAAGGCACGGGTGGCGCTAGACGACACCAGCCACCAACTGATCGCCAGGGCCGGCAAAGCCAACAGATCCGCGGGATCACTCCAAATCCGCCAAGGCAAGCCGAGCGCCGCAGTGAGCTGCTCACACCACCGCGCGGCAGCAGGCGAGATGTTGATGGCAATGAACCAACTGGCCACGGTGGCGAAGCAGCCAGCAGCTGCCAGCCGGCTGCGAGCAACGACGATGGCAGCCAAGACCACAGGGGCCACGATCAAGCCGGCAAGGTCGCTGAGCTTCCCGGTGAAGACGGCGGGCAAGATCCCGCTGCCTTTGAGCAGCTGGTCGTTGACGACCAACAACACCAAAGCACCCCACCAGACCGGGTGAAGCAACGCCCATTCGGGGTGCACTTTGCCGGCCCCTGCGGCGCGGCTTGCAGTCACGGTAGTCGCCAGCTGCTGACTCATGTCGCCGATACGGTAGCGCATGCACGCCCGGATGCGCAGCGTGTCGCTCTTGCAACGAGTTGACGGTGTCCGCCATGCGGGACACCATAACTACGCTCCGTCAACTCGGAACAGGAGGCCAGAAGGCGATCGCTCGTGGGGGCTATGAACGACCAGATCGTTGAGCTGCACAGCCCCGGGCTGCAGATCATCCTGTACTCACCCCTCGCCCTGCGAGAGCTCGAGCGGGGGGGCCACTACGCCACCCACTTCCCGGACGGCAGGGATCTGGTCGACTACATGAACGACTGTCGCCTCTGCGCGCTTGGCACGCGCTGGCCAACCTCTGATCACTGGCTTCACCTGAGCAGCACAATGGACCACGGGGTGATCGCCCGGGCGAGCGACCACGTGCGACTGGGCATCGAGGTCACCAGTGGTCTGCTCTGCGTGCGGTCCGGCGACGATCTGTTCGACTGGCCCGGTCCCTGCGCAGACGAGCAATTGGTGAGCCTCGACAATGGCCCTTACGCGGTCACCGCCTGCATGCTGCCCTACGGCGGGGAAGGCGCAGTGCGCATCTACCTGCACTTCGCCCAAACCCCGGCGCGCCCTGACTTGGGCTACGATATGGTGCCTGAGCTGTACTGCGAAGAACCGGTGTTCTGACCGCACTCTGGACGGCGCTCGATAGTCGGCTCGACCGCCGATCCGCTCTGCTTGTCTCGATGCAGCCCTGCCGCTAGCTTGGCCAACGTGCAGCGCGCTGGTTGGCTCGTCATTCAAGGCCTGATCTGTTCGGCTTGCGGTACGCCGGCGGCGTCCCCGCGAGCCACTCTCCCAGCCACGAGGGGCCCAGCCACGACGAGCCCCGCCAGGAGCGACGGCGGAGCAACAACGGCCGACCCAATCGCCGGGGACGACATCCCCAAGCCAGGTGACGACGGGACTGATTCCGCCTCGCCGCCGCCGCCATCCGCTTCTGTGATCGCGCCAGCGGAACCACGGGCGACTATCCAGCCGCTCCAATCCTCGAAGTTCCTGAGCAGCCGCGATCTGGCCCTCTTCAACTCGGTGTGTCAGCTGATGGAGACGACCGTTGGGGTTGGCTGTCGCTGCTGCCCAGAAGAGTCGGCGGCAAAGGACTGCGCTCATCGGCCGGGCGAATCGGCGACCACCATCGAGCACGTCTTCTACGGCGCCTTCTCAGCACCTGGTGCGACCGAGGCCTATGCGACCGGCGAGGCCTATTCATGCGGCAACCTCTCGGCCTGGGGCGCCAATTGGTTCTTGCGCCAGGACGAGAAGCGCTGGTCCGTCGTGGCCGGCAACAGCTATGCGCACCAGGTTCTCCACGGAACAGTCTGGACGCTCGCGGATGGGCGGCACGGGTTCGTCAGCCACGACGTGATCAGCAAGGGCTTCAGCGAGGCGATTGCATTCACCACCTTCGCCGCCGACGGTGCGCCCTCGCGAAAGGAGCTGCTGGGCTGGTCGAACAGCGCCTGTATTCATCGCGTGCCCGGCTTCTACCAGGCCGTCGTCACTTACGGCGGAGCCAACCCCTACGATCACAACAATGACGGCAAGCGTGATCTGGTGATCACCCTCAACGTCAAACGACGCTTCGCCGACGCGGCCTTCCAGAAGGAATGCTCCGACCACTTCGATCAGCGGAAGGTGCCGTCCCCCTTCGACCGGGCCCCAGTGACTAAGCACCTCATACCGCTGCTCTTCGACGGCAGCCGCTTCACCCCCGAGGCCCAGGCACTGGCGCGATTCGACAAGGCGACTGCCGAGGTGGACAAGCAAGGCAAGCCCTTCCAGCCGTAGACGGCGCGGTGGCCTGGCACAACCACGTGCCAGAGATCCACGATCTGGATCATCGACGCCTCACGGGTGCCCCAAAAAACCGCAATAATTTCAACGGCAAAACATGGGTACGATAGTTGCGTACACTGTCAGCATGGGTAGCATGGTAACGCGGTTGATGATGGTGCTGACAGCTTGCTTGCCGCTGTTTGGCTGTGTGGCTGAAGAAGCTCCCGCGGCTTCGCAGGTCAGCGATTCAACCCAGGTCACGGTGCATGCCGGGGAGCTTGGTAGCTCTTTCGACTTCGCCGTGACGGTGAAGCCCGCTGGGCTGAAGGCCGGCGACGACCACGTCAAGCTGGTGCGGTTCCAGGTGCCGGTCGGCGTCACCTTCGCCGTGGTGATGCGGAAGCAGGGCGACTCGGCGCTCAACCCTTATCTCGCTCTCTACCCACCGGACAGCAACGAGAAGGTCGCCGTGAGTGACTGGGATCAAGCGCTGCTCCCGATGGCTGCCGAAGACGATGGCGTCGTGGTGCACACCGCCGAGCGCAGCGGTGACTTCCTCGCCTTCGCCGCCGATCTCGATCTGAACGCCGACGGATCGTTCCAGCTCGATATCCTGCAGCTCGACACTGAGCCGGTCACCCTCGACCTCACCGTTACCGACCCTGGAGTTCGCACGATCAACGACCTGTTGCGCCAAGACGAAGCGGAGTTGCTCGACTATTTGGTCGTCGGCGCCCTCAGTGAGGGGCCAGACGGCTTCGTGGTGAAACACCTCGAGGCCCTGGGGAGCCTCAAGGAGCGAGTCGCGCTCAATGGCTTCACCGCCCACCTCAACGACCTTCGTGAACAGTTCTACCGCGCCTTCGTTTGGGCCAACGGTGCTGGCGGAGATGGTGCCCTCGAGGCGCAGGTCGGCACCGTTTGCGGCGCCCTTTGGCCGGCGCTGCGAAGCGAGTCACACGTGCTTCGCTGACCGGGTGCCTCGCAGCGCCGTAGATCATGGTCACCCACCGGACCACATTCTCCGGCCTCCGCTGTCCTGCTCTCGCCCTGGCCCGTCACTCCTGGGCCTGAGGCAGCACCATGCCGAAATAGTCTGCCAGGGCCCGCACCTTCCGCTTGCGACGAATCCGACCGAGGAAGATTTCGTCGTTGCCAAACAGCTCGCGTAGCCGCGGAAAGAGCTGGGCGTAGGCGGGCAGCTCGTCCGGCAGCTCTCGTTCCCGCTCGGCGAAGAACAGCGTGGCGCCCTTCAGCTCGTTGACGAATTCCAGCGCTTCGTCACGGTCGAGCTTGCGTCGCCCAGCCTGCAACGTGCCACGACGACGGAGCTGTCGGGCCATCGGCTCGATGTTCACGTGACAGTCATGGGCAGCGTAGCTGAAGCAACTGGCGAAGGGGTTGACGTCCGTGTTCGTATCGAAGCCGCGGAAATCCGTCGGATGGAAGCCGAGCTCCTGCAAGCGCGCACGGGCGCGAGGCCTGGAATAGTCCAAGATGGCGTTGGGAAAGACCATGTTGGGCAGCTCGTCGTCTCGCCCGGCGAGATCCAAATCGTAGAGACTGCCGGTGAGCTCGTTCCTGAAGACCTCTCGGAAGACGTCCAGCAGGATCCGGCGCTTGCGGGTATGACAAAAATACTCTCGCCGATCCGCACCCTGGACGACCAGGAGCTCGGGACCCTGATAGGGCAAGATCCCTTCGGCCACGGTGGGAATGCCCAACCTGATGGCCAGGTTACAGGACAGCGCGCGACGAAGATGGACGAAGAGATCACGACCCGCATGGGGCCCGATGTCTCGCCCCAACGCCGCAGGCAAACCTTCTCTGATCCAACGCTTGACGAGCTCAGCCTCGGTGGAAAAGGCCATCAGATCCACGCCCAAGGTCTTGGTGATTCGGCGGGCATTGCGGGTCGCCGCAGGTTGCCCGATCGACTCGACGAGAAAGAGCGCCAGCGGCTTGAGCCGGTACTCGTTGACCATCACGTCCAGTAGATAAGCGCTGTCCCCCCCACCACTGACCAGCACCAACACGTCGTAGGCTCCGCGACCGTGCTGGGCTCGCTGGAAGAGCTGTCGCAGCTGGTCGGCCGCCACCTCCCGAAAGTCGTCCGTTGGCCGCTCCCTGGGGTCGTTGCAGACCGAGCACACCCCTTGGTCATCGAAGGACAGGTAGGGAATGCTCGACTTGAGCAGGCACCGCTGACAGACGCGAATCTCACCAGCCATCGTTTGGTCCACGGTCTGACCGGTCAGCCAAAACCAGCGTCCTCGGCACGCCGCACCAGTCTGCCAAACACCCAACGCATGGCTCGCAAGGGGCGTATCGCTTCGAAGTGAGCGTAGCTGCCTTCCGCCAGCATGCTGGCTTCTTTGGGATCGCCGACGGTCTCGGCGTCAACCGCTACCGGCGGGCCCTGCCGCAAAGGCACACCAAGCTCCATGGCGTGGGCGAGGTGCAGACCGGCGTCAGCGGTGCGGGCGCGCTCCCAGCTCGCCAGTTGACCTGCTAACCGCGCGCGCAGGCCGTAGCCCTCGCTGGTGCAGTCGTGCAAGGCGTAGAAGGTCGTGGTCAAGCCGGCATCGAGCTGCTCACGCAACCGACCCCACACGTGGGCTGGGAATCCATCGGCAGTCGCCAGGGCCACCACCATTTTGTGGTGGAAGCCACTTTTGGCGAACATGAGCAACAGGTCGAGATGCTCGAAGACGATCACCCGCCGCACCGCATAATCGAGGATGTCGCTTTCCAGGGGCGGGCCGGCCGTCACTGCCGGCACCTCCTCAGGCCGCACCAAACGCTCGAGCCGACCGTGCTGGCCCTCGTAGGCGTCGAGCACCTCGGCGAAACGGTCCATTTCGGCGTCCCCAGAGACCGTTGAATCGACCAGCCCACGACGACGGAGCTCGTAAAACAGGTGCCGCCGCGTGAACCAGTAGCGGCCCCGGGCCGACAGCCTCCTGACCGCTCGCGCGACCTGCTGCTGATCGAGCTTGGCGGTGCCCATCACTCGATCCCCTCGCTCCCCCCCGAGTCGGCAGCGACACTGGGCCGCTCCCCTTCCGCGAAGACTCGGTGCCAAAGCTCGACGGCCAAGAGCATCCAGAGCAGCTCGCCTGAACGATCAGCCCCAAGGGACCGCGGGATGCGTACACCGCTCAACAGCACCTTCACGAACTCGGGCCGGAAGTAGCCCCGCGCCAGGGCCCGAGGGGCCAGCAACAAGTCGTGAGCGTAGTCGCGCAACTCCGTCTTCTTGAACCAGTGACTGAGCGGCACCCCCATGCCGGCTTTCTTGCGGTAGACCACCGGCCGAGGCAGGAGCGGCTCGATGGCCTGCTTGAAGACGTATTTCTCCACGTCGTCGCGCCGCTTGAATTGCGGCGGCACCGCAAAGGACAGCTCGGCGAGGTGGCGATCGAATAGCGGCGACGCAGCCTCGACCCCATGGGCGCCGAGCATCTTGTCCACCTTGACCAGGATGTTCTGTCCCCCCTTGAGCTTGACGTTCATGTGCATCAGCCGGTTGAGAAAGCTGCCCATGCTTTCGTCTTCCAGGTAGGGGCGGACGATAGCCTCGAGCGGCTCGCTGCCACCTGTGCGGGTCGCAAAGTCGCCGGTGTAGAGCTGACCGAGCAGATCATAGAACTTGTGATACGAGGCGAGGTAGGCCTGGGCGCGATCGTAATCGCCTAGAAACCGATACCACTCCCCAAGGATCATGAACTTGTTCTTCGGTCCACCGAACAGTGGATCGCCGCCTTCGCCATTGAAGACCAGAGGCGCTTCCCGTGCCGCTTCCTTGGCGAGCAAAAAGTTGGGCACCGTGATGCAATCGCACAGCGGATCATCGAGGCTCCAGATGATGGTGGGCAGCAAATCGATGAACAGCGATGGCGTCACGGTCAGGACGCGCTGCTCGACCTCCAGGTGCTCGGTCACCATGCGGGCATAGGCCAGCTCGTTCAGCAGGCCCTTGCCAAAGCCGACTGAGTAGCAGATGGGCTGCAACCCCCGTTCGGCGAGCAGCGCCACCACAGCGCTCGAATCGATGCCGCCAGATAGGAAGGCGATGGTCTTACCGTCGGCGGGGACCCGCTTGGCCACCGCCAGCCGCACCGCCTCGGCAACCTGCTCGACCCAATGACTGGCTGGCTGGTCGCCAACCTGCTCGGTCAGGTGCCAATGAGGTCGTTGGACGGGCTCACGCTCCGGCGCGCTCAGGTCGATCTGGACCCAGTGCCCGGGCTGGAGCTCGCACACACCACGGAACATGGTCTGCGGGCCGGGAATGAAGGAGAACACGAGCAGCCGGTGGAGCGCATCGACGTTGGGCTCGACGACAAAGGCAGGGTGGGCAAACAGGGCCTTGATCTCGCTGGCAAAGACCACCGCTCCGTCCAGCGACGGCGCGTAGTAGAGGGGCTTCTCTCCCAGGGCATCGCGGACCAATAGCAGTCGATCCGGGGTGGCCAGGGCGAGCGCGAAAGCCCCGTCGAGCTGCTCGAAGGCCGCCACGCCATCGAGCATGAAGAGATTCGCTACCAGCTCAGCATCCTGGGCAAGCCCCTGGGCGGACAGTCCCACGCCCCGACCCGTCAGCTGGTCCCGCAGCTCGTCGCTGGCGAACAAGCGGCCGTCGATCACGCAGCGGACGCGGCCATCTTCGCTAGCCGATGCTGGGAGCGAGGCCTGGGCCTCGGCGTTGGCCCGCACGCCGAGCTGGGGACCTCTTGGGGAGCTCGAGAGCTGTGCGGCCCGCCCGCGGTGACGTAGCAACCCGAGCATGGCCTCGAGGACCTGGTCGTTCGGCGCGCCGGTGGCTCCGCAAATGGCACCCATGGTGTGGAAGGGGCCGCGTCACCAACTCTGAGGCACGCTCGGCCCGCCACAATGTAGCACGAGCTGCTGACCTGTAGCGGAGCCGCTCAGGCCCTGCGAAACAGCTGGCGCGCCCCGCGGACCGTCGGGGCTTGCCCAAGCGCCCACATGAGCTTGACGCAGGCCATCTCGAGCGACAGGGATCGGGCGGACAGCGCACCAGCGCGGATGAGCGCCGCGCCGCCCGCATAGCGGTGGTGGACCGCACCATGGGGGCACTGGCTGGCCACCACCACCAGCCGGCGACGGGCGAGCTCCACCAAGGGGGCCACGAGATTGTCCGAGACGTTGCCATCGCCATAGCCCGCCACCACGATGCCGTCATACCGGTCTAGCACCACGATAGCGTCAGGGTCGGTCTGTGGAGCAAGCAGAGCGAGCGCCACGTTGGTGCTCAAGGCAGACCGCAGCCGCCTGCGACCCGCCGGGGCGGTCAGCTTGCGACGCCAACGAACCTTACTGCGACTCACTGTGCCGAGCGGCGCCGCGTTGACGCTGTCAAAGGCATCGTCGCTGTCGCTACGCTGCTTCGAGGCGCACCGTCCATCCATGATCTTACCGTGGAACACGACGAACACACCGCCCTGACCCGTGGCAGCAACTCGCAGAGCATCACGCAAATTACGGCGAGCCGGTGCACCTGCAGCGCCACCGATGGCCTGCATCGCCCCGGTCAAGACGACCCCGCAGTCGAGGCCCTGCAGCATGAGCGCCAGAGCGCAGGCCGCGTGAGCCAACGTGTCGGTGCCCAAGGTGATGACGAACCCATCATAGTGGGCGCGACGGTCGTGGATGATCTCGCTGAGAGCCACCCAATCGGCAGGATAGAGGATGGTTCGAGTGATCGGATCGGCGACCTCGACCTGCACGCCTCCCGGTGGGGTGATGGCCGCCAGCAGATCAGCAGCGCCCAACCCCGGCACGAGGCCGGCGCGGGTCGGCCGGCACGCGATAGTGCCGCCAAGAGCGAGCAGCAAGATTCGGGATCGAGGGGTCGTCATCTCGCCTCAGATTCAGAACCGATGATGCCGCCCGCAGAGGGCACGCCGACCTCTTCAGGCGGCGGCAGTGGGATGCCGAAGTACTCGGAGAAATGGCGCACCATCCGCTTGGTGCGAATGCGCGCCACGAAGGCCTCGTCGTGGCCCAGCAATTCGCGCAGCCGGGGGAAACGCTCACCATAGGCTTCGAGCTCGTCCGGACAGTCATCTGAGCTATAGGCAAAGTAGAGGGTGGCCCGCTTCATCTCCCCAAGAAGCTCCAGCATAGCCCGACGGTCGAGCGGTCGGCCTCCGACACCGATGCGACAGAATCCGTCGCGCCGAATCTCGGCCGCCAGGTGCTCGAGATTGACGTGGGCGTCATACTCTCGATACGAAAACAGGCTCACAAAGGGGTTGATCTGGGTATTGGTGAAGGCCGAGCCCAACTCCTCCCTGGACAACCCCAGCTCGGCTAACCGCTCAACGGCCATCGTTTTGTCGTAGCGCAGAATGGCGTTGGGGAAGATCAGAGCCGGAAGCGGTGCTGTCGAGGGACGGTCAGGATCGAACACATAGAGGCTGTTGTCGTATTGGTCGGCAAAGATCTGTTTGAAGATGGCGCGCAAAGCCTTGCGTTTTCTGCCCTGACGCCAATGGCGACGGTGGCGCTCACCGCGAAATACCAGCCGCCGCGGAAACTGGGCGAGCTCGACGGCCTCGGCCACGATCGGAATCCCCAAGCGGGACGCCAAATTAAGGGATAGGGACCGCCGCAGGTGCACGAAGAGATCGCGGCCAGCGTGGGGACCGAGTTGGTGGCGAAAGCACTCGGGCAGGCCTTCGCGCACCCAGCGTTTCACGAAATCTGCGTCCATCGAGAACCGGATGAGATCAGAACCGGTAGCTGCCGCAATGCGTTGGACGTTGCGCGTCGCCAGTGCCCGGCCGATGTCTTCGGCGATGTGAAGCGCCAAAGGGTTGAGGTCATAGGTCCGGCGGAGCAGATCCAGTAGGTAGCTGCTATCTGCTCCTCCGCTGGCCAAGACGAGCACGTGATACGGCGCCCCACTTCGCCTGGCCTGGGCGAAGAGCTCGTTCATCGCCTCCTCAGCCTGCCGCTGACCGGCCTCGGTCAAGTTCCGACGCGGAGCGCGGCACTCTGAACAGACGCCGTCCTCATCGAACGACAGGTAAGGAATCGATGCCGGCAGCAGACAGCGAGCACAGATGGGAGCAGAAGAAACCATGGCGCCTCAGCCGTGGGACGCAACGAGCGCGGCCTCCAGGTTGAGGACTCAAGCTAGACTGGCGCTCGCCTGGCCGCTAGCGGTCGGCGCCGCCCCACCAACACTGGGGATCAGCGGCCAGGGGATCACCGGTCGTCCCATAGGCCATGGCGAAACAGCCGCCACAATGTCGCTCGACTGGGCAGCCGAGACAGGCAGGCCGGTCGCGGCGCAACGGATCGAGCCGCGGCGAGTCGAGCACCTCGGCAACCGTCTGCTGGGGCAACCGTCCGATCGGGAGCGGCAGGCGGCGGCAGGGCCAGACGGTGCCATCTGGCCGCAGGGCGATGAGGTTGCGAGCGACGCTGCAAGCGTGGATCGCTCGCCCCTTTGGCGGGGCCTGTTCGTGCTCACCCCCCTCCCACTCGAGCAGCCACCAGAGGTGCTCCGCCCGATAGCCGCCGAGCCGCATCGGGCGCCCCTGGTCCTTCCACCGGGAAAAGGTAGCCCGGGTCTCGACGAGGAGCTCTCTGAAGCGATGGGGGCTCGGCCCGGCCCGGCGCACCGACGTGCCGCCCCGGGCCGGCACGGCCCTCATGAGATCGAACCGTCGCAACTGATGGCGTTCGACGAAGCGCAGCACCGAGTCCAGATCCTGAATGTTCGACTCATCGACGACGAATCTGAAGCGCAGCGGGATCTTCGCCTGTCCCAGGAGGTCCATGGCGTGTTCGGCCGCTTCGAGCTCCCGCTCGTCAGCGCCGGGCTGCTGCTGCTCTCGAGGCATGTAGCGCATGTGGAATGGGCGAATACCGAGTCGCACCATGTCCTCGACGGTGGACGGTTCGATGAATCCGGGACGACCCAACAGGCGGATCCCCAGCCCCCGGCGGTGGACCTCACCTAGGAACGCCGAAAAGTAGTCAGGCGCCGAAGCTGGAGAGCTGACGTAGAAATGCATGCGACCCCCGCATCCCGCGCGGTCACAGGTCGCCGTTATGTCGTCGAGGATCCGAATCCAGTCGCTGTACCCCAGCTGCTGGGGACCACTGGGCGACGTCTTCTTGCTCAGACAGGCGCGACGACCACCGAAGCCGAAATCCGGCCAGTCGAAGGTCAGCCGCCACTGCACTTTGAGAAAGCTGCCGATGATGCCCATGGTCGCTCTCCCCCGATGGTCCACGAGGGGATACAGTGAGGTCAATGGTCGATGCTCCCCGCTCACCTGAGCGACAGCTCCCAGCACGGCAGCGGCCCGCCGGGCTGGCCGCCCTGCTGGTCCTCGCCCTGAGCGGCTGCGACGGGTCCTGCGCCAAATCTACGCCGCCAGAACGAGTGGATGGGCCAGCTGACGCATTTCCTCCCCGGATGACGAGGTTCGACGACTTCTCATCAGGAAAGCTCGAGTCGTCCCGTTGGACCCCAAAAGACTCACTCCGTGGTTTCGCTGATCGTCTGTCCGCACCTCACGCGACGCAGCTCAGCCGACGAGTAGAAGAGGGAGTGTTGCGCATCGAAAGCTCCCTGATCGGTGAAACGGCGCCCGGTCCGGGCGCAGCGGTGGCTCACTTCCGATCGACGCTGAGCGACCCAACAGGAGTCGATGCGCTCGAGGCCACCGTCACGGTGCACGGCGTGCACACGGCGAGCTGTGGGTCGAATCAGACCTTCACGTTCACCCGCGCAACCATCGGCGGCCTGTTCTTCAACTCCGGTGAGTCTCCAGGACGGCAACTGGTGAGCGACGTCCTCGCAGTCGTCGGCGTGGGGCAACGCTCGGACAGCCCAGATCCGCCAAACACGCTGCGTGCCATGGCCGTGGTGTTGCACTGCCGCCGCCCCTGCTACGCTTTTCCAGCCCACTTGCCTCCGAATCGACAGGCCTCGGAGGTCGTGACCATGAAGGAGCTTGGAACCATCCAAGTAGGGCAGAGCACTCGCCTGGGCCTAGCTTGGGACGAGCCTGGCCACCGGTTCGTGTTCTGGCGAGACGGCAAGGTGATGCACCAGGTGAGCTACCAACTCTCCGACCGCTTGGCACCGACCATTCAGCGCCGACACCTGGACGTCGCTCACTTCGTGCCGCGCTGTGATGGAGGCCCGGCGGCCCGATCGAGTCTCGACGTCAGCTTCGACGACGTGGCGGTCCACACCGAGCCCATCGCTCCTCGATGAGTCGAGCCTCCTGGCCTCGTTCCACCAAAATCCCCAACTGTGCGATAATTTGTGGTGTCCTTGAGATCTGCACCCCGCAGGACCTCCTGTGGACACACCGGAGAAGGAGCGACCTCGATGCGGCGAATCACTGCGCTTGCCTATCTTGCACCCTGCCTGTTGGCGGGAGCGGCCGCCGCCACGGGCTGTGCCAGCGGCACGGTCGAAGAGACCGGCACCGGGGGCAGCCCCGGCACGAGCGGCACCGGCGGCGGGGGCGGGGGCAGCGGTGGGGACGGCGGCACCGGCTTGACCGGACCTTGCATCAACGACGCAACCACCGACTGCTACACCGGCCCTGGCATCACAGAGAACGTGGGGGTGTGCGAAACGGGCACCTCAACCTGTGAGGACTACGAGTGGGGCGCCTGTGAAGGCGAGGTTCTCCCGACCACCGAGATCTGTAACGGCGAAGACGACAACTGCGACGGTGAGGTCGACGACGGCAATCCGAATGCCGGCAATCCCTGCAACACCGGCGAGTTCGGGCCTTGCCAAGAGGGCACCCAGCAATGCCTCGATGCCATGGTGCAGTGCGTGACCGACTACGTTCCGGTGACTGAGGATTGCAATGGCATAGACGACGACTGCAATGGTGAGATCGACGACGGCAATCCTGGCGGCGGCGCGTCGTGCAGCACCGGCCTGCTGGGCATCTGTGCCGCTGGCTTGGAGACCTGCACGGCTGGGTCACTCCAATGCGTCCCCTTCCAACAAGCGACGACCGAGACCTGCGACAATCAGGACAACGATTGCGACGGCTCGGTCGACGAGGGCAATCCGTGCCAGTCGGGCTATCAATGCACGAACGGCACCTGCATCTGGATCTGCCCCTACCTCTACGCTCACGACGGCACCGACTACGTCTATGAAACCTCAATCGGCGGCAGCGGGCTCTGTGAAGAGGACGGATCAGGCGCGCCGCTCCAGGCCACCGGTGGGCGCGTGGGTCGCCACTTCAACCCGCTATGGGCACGGCTGGACAGCGCGCGGGTGAGCTGGCGGCCCCAGCTGGTCGCGGACCAAGACGGCGGTCGGTCCCCGGTCAGAGGGTCGGTGCGCGCCAAACTGCTGGCGGCCGAAGACGAGCTCGTCTACCTGCGGCGCGCCCAGCTCGCGGTGGTCGAACATCCAGCTGGCTGCGAAGTCTTCTCCTCCAGCGCCGCCGACTATCGGCCCATCCGGCGACCGGATCCCAAGCGGCTCTGGGCCTTGCGCAGCGCATCGCTACGACCACCCGAACGAGCCCGTTGGCGCGACCAGGTGGACGTGACCGCGGCTATCGCAGTGAAGAACGACGACCCGGTGGCCTTCGACCGGGACGTCGAGAACACCTACGAGCTCGACTTCGGCCTGACGAAGCGTCCAGCGGCGGCTCGGCTGGTCATCGACGGCTGGAAGTTCCGCGAGCCACGCAACCTGCCACCAGGGTTCCGGCCCCGGTTGCCACGGCTCGAAGTGCTGCAAGCCGATGGCAGCTGGCTAGCGGTCAAGCGAGTCCCCAATCCTCGAGGGGATCGCAAACCGGTGGTCGTGGACCTGAACGGAATCGAATGGCCCACAGGCAGCTATCGCATGCGGCTGTGCCTGGGCACTCATCAACGGGGCCAGGCGATGTGGTACCTCGACCGGGTGCGTCTGACCGAGGAGAGCGATCTGCCGGTGAAGGTCAGCCATCTGGAGGTGGCCCAGGCAGAGCTCGAGCAGCCTGGACCGCCTAGCCTGCTCTACCCAGACCAACCGCACCGCCCACGACTGAGTATCGACGATGGCGGCGGCCTACCCATGCCGGAGCGACAGGTCGACGGAATGCTGACCCGCTGCGGCTCGGTGGCTGAGCTGGTGGCTGGAGATGATGATCGGATGGCGGTCATGGATCGAGGCGATGGGGTCGAGCTCTGCTTCGAGGGCATCGAGCCGCCCGCGCCTGGGGCCGAGCAGAGCCTGTTTCTAATCGCCGAGCTCTTGTACAAGCCGCGGCTCGTGGTGGGCGAGCCAGCCCAGCCAGCGCTGAGCCAATCGGTGGAGCCCCTGCCCTACGCCCGCCAACCGGCGCCCTACGCACCTGATGAGGTAAGCCATCGCCGCTACCTCCACAGCTATCAGCAGCGGCGACCGGGTCAGGGCGCGCGCCCGCTGGCGCGAGCCACCTAGCCCGATACCGGGATCGCTGGGGGAGGGACATCCCGCGCCGCATGTTCTACAGCTAGGGTCGGCATCGCCGGCGACAGCTAGCGGCCGCCCATCACCCATCATGGGGCAGTAGCCTAGCCCAGCTGCTGGAACCGACATGACCACCGTCCTGACCCCGGCCACCGCCTACATCGTTCTGATCGCCTTCGGCATCGTCATGTGGATCGCCACGACGGCCTTTCGTCGGGTCCGCAGCGAAGGCGCCTCCGAGTCGTTTCTGGTCGCGAATCGCAACCAGGGCCTGCTCTTCGGGGGCTTCTCCATCGCCGTGTCATGGATCTGGGCCCCAGCACTCTTTCTGTCGGTACAGATGGCCTATGAGCAAGGCCTGCCTGGGATCTTCTGGTTCACCGCCCCCAACATCTTGTGCCTAGTCATCTTCGCCTTCCTGGCGATCCGCATACGCAAGCTGCTGCCCCGGGGATACACCTTCCCCGAGTACATCAAACGCCGCTTCGACTCGAAGACCCACGTCATCTACCTGGTCGTCTTCTTCATGTGGCAGACAGCAGCCATCACGATCAACTGCCTGGCTGGCGGCGCGCTCGTCCATGCCCTTGCAGGCGTTCCCTATTCCATTGCAGTCCTGCTGATCGCCGCCATCGCGCTGTCTTATGCGCTGTTCAATGGACTGAAGGCGTCGGTCATCACCGACTTCGTGCAGATGTCGTTGATCTTGGTGGTGGTCTTCTGGATCGTCCCCTGGACCTTCGTAGCTGGTGGCGGTGCCGACAGGATCCAGCTATCCGGCGTCTCCGGACAGTTCGGCAACATGTTCGACCCGTGGGTCGCCTATTCCTTCGGTATCGTCTGCAGCCTGGGGTTGATCGCTGGCACCATTGCTGATCAGCAGTTCTGGCAACGGGCCTTTGCGATAAAGGAGACCAAGGTGAAGGGTGCCTTCATCCTCGGTGCGCTCTCTTTCGGCATCGTCCCCATCACCCTCGCGTTCCTGGGCTTCATGGCCGCCCACCCGGCAGTCAATGCGACGTTGCCCAATCCTGATGACGCCCAGATGATCGGTGTTCAGCTGGTCGGGCAGCTGTTGCCGTCATGGGCGCTGGTGGTGTTCCTGACCATCCTGATCGCCGGTCTGACGTCCACGCTGGACTCAGCCATGTGTGCGTTCAGCTCGATGGGCTCGATCGACATCTACAAGGCCTATTTCGTGCCTCAGGCGAGCGATGCTCAGATTCTCAGAACCTCGCGACGCTTCATGGTGCTCATGACAGTGATCGGCGTGGGCATCGCACTGATCCCAGGCATGAAGATCCTCTACATCTTCTTGGTCTATGGCTCGATCGTGTCAGGAACCTTGCTGCCAACGATCCTGAGTCTGTACTGGAAGAAGCTGAACAGCGATGGCGTGTTCTGGGGGATCCTCATCGGAACCTTGGTGGGCTTCCCGGCGGCCATCTACGGCAACATCTACGACAACGCCCACATGATCGTCGCCTCCGCCGTCTTTCCGGTGCTGACCAGCGCCATCGGCTGCGCCGTCATCAGCCTGCGCAAGCCTGCTGACTTCGATTTCAGCAAGGGGCTGAGCTAGTCACCACCGACGAAGCACGAGACCTTCTGACGACGCCACTTGCACTGAACGCTAGAGCACAAAGGCGGTTACGCCGAGGCCGATCGCGCCGGCCAAGAGCAACCCACCGAAGACCCAGAACATCGAGGCACAGCCCGCCTGGCCCCTTGGGCCGGTGAAGCTGACGTCATTGGGCTGGCTCGGGTCGTAGAGCAGCGGCACCGCCGTACCGAGCGGCACCGGGTCGGATTGACCCAAGCCCGTGACCCGCACCGGTTGCCCTTGCTGCGTCGCAAACTCCACCAAGGGGATGTGAATCCAGCGGTTGATCGCCCCGCTCGTGCTGTATCGGCGCTCGTTGGCGACCACGCTGGCCAGGACCGAAACCGCGCGGGCGTTGAACCGCTTGATGCGTCCACGAAGGACCCCACCGAGGACCACCAGCGGTAGACCAACCACCGCCATAGTGACCGCCATCACCACCATCAGCTGTGCGAGTTGAGGGGACATCATCATCTCAGGGCCGGGGCAAGCAGCCGGTGCTAGAGGCAGCCGCGCCACGATCGATGAACGCTAGCCTGCCATCGCTGCTCGAGCAGAAGCAAGACTGTCGCCTGTGCCCAGCTTCGCAAGCCCCGGACCATCGGAGCTGAGAAACAGGCGTGCTGCCCACAGGAGCCTGGGTCAGCAAGCGTGAATCGACGTCCCAATACCGGACAAGACCCGCCTGAAGGTGACACTAGTGTCGTGGTTTCTGGAAGCGATGGCTCATCACCCGATCGCTGAGTGGGCCCGTGCGCCGCGCTGCCGACGCCGGCTACATCTGATGCTGGCCGTCACCACCCGCTGACCCGCCACTGCCACCGAGGCTTCCGCCGAGGCCACCCTCACCGCCGAGACCGCCTCCGCCGCCTAGCCCACCTGCACCGCCTAGACCACCTTCGCCACCTTCGCCACCTTCGCCGCCAAGACCGCCACCCCCCTGATTACCGCCTGATCCGCCGTAACCGCCGGCTTCGTAGGGGCCCACCATGTCGCCGCTCGTGTTGCCAAAAAACAGATCACAACCCGTGGCTGCTACGCTCAAGGCAGCCGCCAGCGCCAGTGCACCGGTGCCCAAACGACGGGGATAGGCAGGCCGGGTCCGGCGCTTGCGAGGTCGAGGTGCTTGGTGGCTCAGGGCTGTCATCGGCATGCCTCCGTTCGGGTTGCCTGGGGCAACTGCACCTTCCATGCCACGTTGTCCGTCGGTCTTCCGCTTGCGGCATGCTCGTCGGTGACGTAAGCGAGTCGTCGTGGGGAAACAAAAGGCACGCTGGGCAGCGGCGATTGCCCTGTGCGGGGCACTGCTGGGACTCGTCTTCAGTGCTTATTCCACCGTCGACTATGTGGCCCACCTGGATCGACAGCTGCACGACGTGCGCTGCAGCTTCATTCCTGGTGCCGCCGCGGCCGAGGCGGCGGAAAATGCCTGCCGCACCGCGCTCTACAGCGCCTATTCGGCGCTGCTGCGAGACCGCATCTGGGGCGGGATCCCAATCAGCCTCTTCGCCAACGGCGCCTTCGCTTTCTTCATTGCTTTCGCCGCCTATTTGCTGGTGTCGGGAGACCGAGCACCTCGCCGCGGCTCCCAGTTCCTAGCGCTGGCCGGATGCACGCCCCTGGTGGTGTCGATCGGGATGGCGATCATCAGTTGGGTTGAGCTCGGCTCGTTCTGCAAGACCTGCGTGGGCACCTATGTGGCCTCGTTACTGGTAGCCGTCGGCGGAGCGCTCGGATGGTGGATTGAACGGCAGGCCGCCCGTCGTGGTCCGGACCCTGCTGGGCCAAACGCGGACGACGGCCAACCGAGCCCAGCTCAGACACCCCAGAGGCTCGGTCCCGCCTCGCTCATCCTCACCTGGTTCGCCTTGCTGGGGCTGTTCGCCGTGGCGCCGGCGCTGCTCTACCACGAGACGGTTCCCAGCTACGCCAAGCGCGTGAAAGGTTGCGGCACGCTCGAGAGCACCGCCGACCCCAAGAAGGCGCTGATCCATTTCAGCCCAGCAGGGGCCACGCAGCCGGTCTTCATGGTGGTCGATCCGCTCTGCGCCACCTGCGGCGTCTTTCACCAGCGCCTGGTGGTCGAGGGCATCTTCGAGCAACTGGACACGACCCTGGTCCTTTTTCCGCTCGACAGCGAGTGCAACTGGAACCTGACGACGCCACTGCACCCCGGCGCCTGTGTCGTGTCCGAGGCCGTCATCTGTGGCGAGGCGCGGGCGCTCCAAGTGCTGGAGTGGGGTTATGAGGAGCACGAGCGCTTGCTGGCAGCAGGCAAGGCCAAAGGGGGCGACAAGCGCGTGCTGGCGATGGTCGAGGCGCGCTGGCCCGCCTTCAAGGGCTGCATTGGTGACAAGCAGACCAAGAAGAAGCTCGACGAGATGATCCGCTTTGCGGTGACCAACAAGCTGCCGGTGGCGACACCCCAGCTTTTCGTGGGCACCAAGCGCTTGTGTGACGAGGATTCGGACATCGGCTTGCCTTATGCGCTACGCAAGCTGGCACCGGCTTTGGCGAGACGATGAACCCAGGAGCAATCGTAGGAGCTGTCGTCGGCGCTGCCCTGATCGGTGCTGCGCTGATCGGCGTAAACAACCAGGTTCAGGCAGCCCAAGAGCGGCTGCGGAGCGGCATCACTGCGGTCGATCAGCCCAAGGTCGCCGTGGCTGACGATGCCGAGGCCGACTACTGCACACCCAAGTTCAAGGAAGTGCTCCAGCGGGTGCTGCACGCCTGCGGCCTGATCAGTGGGGGTCGACGAGGCTGCAAACCCGCCGACGTCCAGCGGCTCGCTGCCATCAGCGACGACGAGTTCAACGACCTGTTCGCGCCTCTGCAAGAGCGTGGCGGTGTGATCATGTTCGCTGATGGCTCGGACAAGCTGGACGACGATGGCGTGAAGCTGGTGGACGAGCTGTGGGAGGATCGCCGGGGGGCGCGCTACTTCTTCGTGGTGGCTCGGGCCTCGAAGACAGGCAGCCGCAAGTTCAATCAGGCCCTGTCGCACCGCCGCGCCAACTCGGTGAAGTTCCGCATCGAGGACCATTTCAAGGAGCCGGATCTGGAGAAGAAGATGGGCCTGATGTGGCTCGGCTACGACTTCGCGCAGCTCGGCACGAACTACTGCAAGTGGAACGTCTCCAAACCAGGCAAGGGCTGCAACGCCCAGGCGATCAACCGCAGCGCCTTCGTCTCTTGGGTCGATTGCAGACTGTGAGCAACCTGGGCAACCACCGGGCACAGCCAGCGGCAGTCATGGGCTGGAGGGCGAGTCGCCTGGGCCCGTTGACCCTGCTCGTGGCGCTGGCAGGCCACAGCGGCTGCGACGGCCCAGACGATCCGCCTCGACCGCAAACCCGCCGCTCCGATCAGGTGGCGGCGACGGGCACGACCAGCAAGCCCAAGGCGACCGCCACGGTGAAGACGCCTCCCCGGCGCCCCCCTCGCAAGCTCTGTCCGGCACGGGAGAAACGGCCCCCGCCGGAGGAGCTCACCAAGTCCCGGGCGGTGGCCGGCACTAAGAAGCCAGCGCCGCTGCGCTACGGCGCTGGACGGTGGCAGTGGGTCAACGTCTGGGCCGCCTGGTGCAAGCCCTGCATAGCGGAGATGCCCCGACTGCTCCAATGGCGCGACAAGCTGCGAGCGGCAGGCGTCCCGGTCGACCTCTCGTTCGTGTCCATCGACGATGACGAGCGGGAGATGACCCGCTTCATGAGCTCCCAGCCGAAAAAGGGCGTGCGGGCCTCCTATTGGCTCGAAGCGGAAAAGACCCGCGAGGCTTGGTTCGAGTCGATTGGCTTCGACGACACGCCCGAGCTTCCAGTCCACGCTTTGGTTGCACCTGATGGCAAGCTCACTTGCGTCATCAAAGGCGCCCTGGAGCCATCGGATTACGATCAGCTGGCCGGGGTGTTCACCAGGCGGTGACGACCATGGACTCATCAGCCAATCCCCCAAGTGAGATGTACGGGTCCCGCTTCGCGGCGGCTCTCGAGTTTGCCTGCACCCAGCATCATGGGCAGCGACGCAAAGGCAGCGGCTCGCCCTACATCACCCACCCGCTGGCCGTCGCCTCCCTCGTTGGTGACTACGGCGGGGACGAGGATCAGGCCATCGCGGCCCTGCTGCATGACGTGATGGAAGATTGCGACGTCAAGCGAAGCGAGATCGCCGACCGCTTCGGTGCCCAGGTCGCCGAGATCGTCGCCGCCTGTACGGACACCACCGAGGTGCCCAAGCCACCCTGGCGGCCCCGCAAAGAGGCCTACATCGAGCACCTTCGCACCCAGTCGCCTCACATCAAGCTGGTGGTCGGCTGCGACAAGCTGCACAACGCCATGTCGATCCTACGAGATCTGGGGCGAGCATCAGTAGGCGAGGTGGTCTGGACACGCTTCAGCGCAGACCGTACTGCAGTGCTTTGGTACTACCGGACCGTCGCAGAAGCCCTCGCCCACCAGTGGGACCATGAGCTGCTCGACGAGCTGAGACGC
>JAUVCD010000187.1 GCA_030590865.1 Myxococcales bacterium
GACCGCCCGATCGGCCTCGAAGGCGTCTTGGCCCTTGCGCTTACCCGTGACCACCACGTCGACCGGCTCGTCGGCGGCAGAGCCCCCCTCGTCGGTGTCCCCTTCTCGAGCGTCTGGCTTTGGTGCCGCGGCGCTCTGGGCAGCCCCCTGCCCTGCCCCACCATCAGCGGTCGAATTGGACGGCTCGGCTTCCGCCGACGGCGCGACCGAGAGCCAAGCGAGTGCCACCGCGACCCCAGACAGACGGAGCGCTGGACGATCAGTCCTCCGCACCGTCATAGCCTGACTCAGAAGCCCGCCTCGTAGCTCAGCAACACGTTGAGGCCCGGCGCATAAAGGCCCGAGCCGTGGTATTTGTACCGCCGGTCGAGCAGGTTCTCGACTCCGAGAGCCAGCCGGTGATGGCCGTCGTCGGCGAGCCCGGCGCGCAGGTTCCAGGTCCACCAACCGGGGGTGCCCCCGTCGGGGATCCGCGAGTCTTGCTCGTCCCTGGCCGAAAGTCGGCGCTGGGTCCGTGCCCAGCGAACGTAGGTCTCCACGAAGCCACGCCAGCGCCTAGGCAGCGAATGGTCGTAGCGGAGCTTGGTCGACCCGAACAGAGGCGGAATCCGACTCAAGGGCTCGCTGCTGCCGTCCGAATGCTCGGCCTCGCCCCAGGCGTAGCTGAGCTGGCCAAGGGCGGTGAACCCGGCGCCGAGATCGATAGCCAGCCCTCCCTCAGTGCCCCACAACAGGCCGCCCTCGGCATTGATGTGGCGGCGGACCGGGTCGCCGCCGATCTCGCTCTGCCCTTGATAGGTGGTGTTCTCTCTTATCAACAGCGCATCGAGCAGCGAAGCATAGCCCATCCATGACATCGTCAGGCGCCAGAGCTTGACGCGCCCGAGGGCCTCGAAGGTGTCGGATTGTTCCGGCTCTAGATCCGGATTGGGCACGTGGAACTGGTCGCCCGAATCCCCGAGGTTCACCGCCTCGTGCAGGTTAGGCGCCCGAAACCCCTGAGCGAATGTCAGCGCCACGGTGGCGTGGTCTTCGTAGAGGTACTGGACGGCGCCCATGAACACGTGGCCCAGGAAGGAATAGTCCACCTCGGGCAGCGCCTCTCGGGCAGGCGCAGCGCCGGCCATGCCGTGGATTCGGTAGCCGCCACGAAGCTGTACCCGATGGCCGGCGGCAGTCGCCACCGGAGCTCCCTGGAGTGACACGAAGGCGCCATACTGCTGGTAGCCCGAGTCGCTGGGAAAGGCCTGGTCGGCTCTTGCCAGCCAGTCGCCACCTGCCGACCGCTCGAGCCGCTGGGCATCGATCCGGTCGCGATAGATCATGCCCCCATAACGAAGGGCCAGCCGATCGGCGATGAGCTTCGTCTCGACCCCGGCGTCTAGCCCGAGGGTGTTGACCGCCACCTCATCACGCACCGCCCCGAGTCGTGTCGTGAGATCTTCGGCCAAGCTGATGTTGTCGGCCCGTTCGAAGAAATGTTGCAGCGACGGGGTCAGATCGATGGTCGTGTCCAAGGTGTCGACCTCGAAATGCAACCGGTCGTAGAACAGATGCAGCTCGTTGTCGTAGAGCCGGAGCGACTGCTTGTCGTAGAGCGCGTCGGTGCGGCCGGCGCCATCCAGACGGGAATAGAGGTAGGTGGCCTTGCTACGCCAGCCGTGCAGGGGGCCGTCAGAGAAGCGATAATCCAACGTAGCCAGGGCCGTGGTGGCGCCGTAGCCGCTGTGGGGTTGCACCCCCACGCCGCGACCTCCACGCAGATCACCCAAGGACTGCAAGGTCCCTCCCACCAAGGTGCCGAACCCTTGGGCACCCAGCTCGACGTGAGCGTGGGTCCCCAAGGCCTTGCCGGCCGACGCGTAGCGGATCTGAGTGGTGCCGTGCACCTCCGGCGACTCCATGTGGCGCGCGTCCCGCGGCTGGTGGGGAAAGAGCTGGATCACCCCGCCCATCGCGTCCGACCCGTAGAGGACCGATCCTGGACCCCGCAGCACTTCGACCCGAGCGAGGGAAAGCGAATCGACAAGATTCAGGTACTGCACCGGACCGGTCCGATAGACCGAGTTGTTCAGCCGCACCCCATCGAAGAGCAACAGCACCTGGGGACCGATGAGCCCGTGCACGATCGGCGCACCGCCACCATGATTGGTCTGTTGCACGAACACGCCGGGGGTGTCGAGCAGCGCCTCTGGGGTGGTGCGTGGCTGCCCCTCCCGCAGGTCCCTGGGGCCCACGGCAGTTACTGCACGGTCTGCCTCGAAGGGGTCCTCGCCGACCCGCTTTCCGGTGACCACGACGTCGACGATCTCGTCGTCCCGCTGCAGAACCTCTCGGGGCGGTCCCGCTACGGGATCCCCTTCAACCGGCTCGGCCGCGCGGCCGTCTGCGCTGAAAGCAACCACACCAAGAGCCGCAACCACGATCACGGCCCAAGGCTCGGCGCGCCTGTTCAACGGTCCACGCACCCACTTATCCTCGAACCGTCTCTCAGAGGAGTCCACGGTCAAATCCGCGAATCGGCAAGCCCGATTCTAGGGTGGATCCCGGCGCTGGGTGCCGCTGGGCTGGGGGGCCTCTGGGCTGGGAGGATCTCCGGCCGAGCCTACCCGGGCTACGCTCCTAGCCTGGTTGCTCCGCCTCCAGGAGCCGAGCCATGCGACCAAAGTCCTCCACAGCCAGCGTCTCACCCCGTGCGCCCAGATCGATGCCTGCCTCGGCGGCGAGTCCCTCGATCTCAACCTGCGAGCGACCACCGAGCTTGCGCCAGGCGTTGCGCAAGGTCTTGCGCCGTTGCGAAAAGGCGCGCCGGACCACCTCGCGAAAGGCGTCGGTTTCTACCGCCCGAGGCACCTCGTGGGGCGTCAAAGAGACCACCATCGAGTCGATTTTCGGGGCTGGCCAAAAGGCGCCAGCCGGCACTTTCAGAGCCCGCTCTACGACGAAGGCCGCCTGGGCAAACACGCTGGCCGCGCCATAATCTTTGCTGCCAGGCGAGGCGGCCAGCCGGTCCCCTACCTCTCGTTGCACCATGAGCACCCCTCGGTCGATCTGGCGACTGTGCTCCACCACCCGCGCCACCAGACGACCGGTAATCGAGTAAGGCAGATTGCCAGCGATCACCCTTGGACCAGGCCCGGCGGCCAGGGCGAGCTGCCAGTCGTAGCGCACGGCATCTGCCTCGACGAGCTCCAGGCCAGGGGCGGCGCCTAGCTCGGCGCGCACGATGGGCACCAGATCCCGATCCCGTTCGATGGCGACCACCCGAGCAGCCCGCTGCAGCAGTGCGCGGGTCAAGGCGCCCAGGCCAGCGCCGATCTCCAGCACCGTGCCGCCGGCAGGCGTCGTGGCCAAGGCGGCGATGCGCCCGCAGAGCCGCTCGTCTTGCAGGAAGTTCTGGCCAAAGGATTTTTTGGGCCTCAAACCATGAGCGCGCAACAGCTCGCTGCTCTTGGTCACCGTCACGCGCCTAGCTCTCGCTCCGGTCGCCCGGACTCTGGTGACCCAGCGGTCGGTGAGACGGCGCCGCCTGTCGGCCCCCGCTGGAGCGCCGCTTGGGATAGCCGAGTCGCACGCACCACCCTCGCCCCAGCCTTCCGCAATGCCCGTTCTCCGTTGCGGTTCGCGACGACCGCTCGCATCACCACGGCCCGCTCCACGACGGACAACACGCCTGCATCGGGCGGGGGGATCTCGCCAGGCGAGCTGGCGATTGCGACCTCCCCCTCCTCAGACAGTTGAAGTCGGCGGGCGGCCGCCACCGGCGGTGTGGTCCAGCGCACCATCACTCCCCGTGCCTTGAGCCTGCGCACAGCCCGCGCAATAGTCTCCAGCGCGCTGTCGACTGGCGGGGGCGCCACGACGTGGACGATGCTCACCCGCGGCGCCTTGCGACGTTGCAGGAGCTGCTGAAAGGTGCTGACCAGCGCCGCCGCGGTCCAGGGACGGTCGGGCTCTAAGCGAGCCGGCGCGTGGATGCCAAAACAGGCTGCGTGTCGTCGCAGGCGGGCGTCCTGCGGACTCCGCCCACGAGGCGCGGGCAGGGAGAACGGAGCGTGGCCGCGCAGACTGGCAGCGCGCTTGACCAGGTTGTCGATCCGACCGCGTTTTAGGTCCGACAGGGCCCGAGGATCCAGCGGCCGAAGGTGCTCGGTCACTTGTGCCGCAATGTCCGACTCGTCCCAACCGCAACGGTCGGCGTCAAGCACACCCGTGTGCCCCATCAAAGCGGCAACAATGCTCCGTGCCTGGGCGCGGCCCCGGTCGGGCTCCACCCGGCTCAACTCCCGGGCTGCCACGATGCGCAACCCCACCAGGTCGCCGGCACTGAGGTGGTGCAGCGCCAAGGTCGCAGCCAGATCAATGCCTCGGTCCAAGGGAGCGCCGCCCATCAGTCCCGCCCACAGCTCCACCGATGCGTCGAGCACGACCACGACCACATCGCGCTCGTCTCGCTCGAACTCCTGGACCACCAAGATCCCGCGGCGAGCGCTGGATTTCCAGGCAATGCGCCGGAACGGGTCGCCAGGCTGATGCTCACGCAGCTCCCGCAGATCGGTTCCATCCCCCCGTTGCCGCCCTGACCGCCCTGCCATCGCCAAACTGCGACTCCGGCCTCCATAAGGCATCATCAACGGTCGGGCCAGGGCTCTGGGCAGCACTTCGATGCCGAAAGGATTGGCGAAGGTCAGTGGCACCTCGAACAGCCCCGGTGCGCCGCGCACCTCGAGCGCCAGACCGAAAATCCCTTGATAGCCCACGCGCAGGGCACGGACCCGCACCTTCAGCTTCACTGAGCCGGTGGCGGGCACCTCACCGGCTGGCGGGTCGATGCTGGTCTGCAGCGTGGGCGAGCAAACCACCCGCAACTTGTCGTAACGGGCCGACAGGGTGTCCCGGTTCCGCACCTCCGCCTCGAGAGTCACAGTGGCGCCGCAGCGCACCCGCACGACCCGCGCCGTGCCGGCCCACAGCATCTCGAAGCCGGCGGCCCGAATGCGCATCACGCTCACCAGAGTCACCGCCCGGGCAAGGGCGATCCCTACCAACAGAGCGCCTCCCCAAGACACCACCACCGCCTCCCGGAGGGCGATACCCGCGCCGAAAACCACCAAGCCAGCAATGGCGAGATGAGCCGCCGTGCGGGTGGGGTAGATGTTCATACCGGGTGGACGGCTTTCCGATAGCTCACTCGGCTCAGCGCGGCCTTGACGATCTCCTCGCGAACGCCCAGCTCGCCCTCGACCTCATCGGAGAGCAACAGTCGGTGGGCAAGCACCGGTACGGCATGCTCGCGAATGTCGTCCGGCGTGGCGTAGCCGCGGCCTGCCATCACAGCTGCAGCCATGGCGGCCTGGATCAGTCCCAGGGTGGCCCGCGGCGATGCGCCGAGCAGAACTCGCGAGTCGTTGCGGGTGAACTCAGACAGCGACACAGCGTATTCGTAGAGGTCATTGTCCACGTGGACGCTGCGCGCCAGATCCTGCATCTGGACCACCGCGATGGCGTCGATCATGGGCTTGGCTTCAGCTTGGACGACGTGATGAGCCACCACCATGCGCACCTCATCGTCATGGCTTGGATAGCCGATGTTGAGGTGGACCAGAAAACGATCAATCTGAGCCTCAGGCAACGGATAGGTGCCCTCCAGGTCGATGGGATTCTGGGTGGCCACGACGATGAAGGGGCGCGGAAGCTCGAAGCAATCGCCCTCCACCGTCACCTGCTGCTCCTGCATGGCTTCGAGTAGCGCCGCCTGCGTCTTGGGTGGCGCGCGGTTGACCTCGTCAGCCAGCACCAGATTGGCGAAGATTGGCCCTTGCCGGAAAGAGAAGGTGCCCTCTCGTGGCGCCAACACGTAGGTGCCGGTGATGTCGGCCGGCAACAGATCGGGCGTGAACTGGATGCGCTTCACGCTGGTGCCGATCGCGCGGGAGAAGGCCTTGGCCAGCGTGGTCTTGGCGACCCCGGGCACGCCTTCGAGCAACACGTGGCCCTGAGCCAGTAGGGCCACCAGCATTTGGTCGATGATGTGACCCGACCCGATGAACACCCGCGCTACTTCATCACGCACCGCGTCGATACGCTCTTTGGCAGCCGCAATCTTGTCCACCAGCTCCGCTTGCATGGTCCGTCATCCTAGCCAGCAACCGGCCCTGAGTCATGGCGTTTTACCGCCGCCGCCCGCCGGTCGACTCGTCACCGCCAGGCTGAGCAAAGGCAGCGGGCCAAGGGATCTCAACCCCCGCTCCTTCAAGCAGCTGCTCGACGATCCCAGCAGCCCGCTTGACCTCATCGCGGGTCACCCGTTGGGCCCCCCCTGCCACCACCGCCGTCTCGGCGGCACGCATGCTGCTCAGCATCTGAGTGATCCGCCCCTCGAGCTGGGCGCTGAGCCCGTCCCGCCGCTTGACCTCCTGCACCAGCTCGGCAGGACTGGTCTGAGACGACACCCCGAGATGTTGGGCCAAAGCCTCGGCCAAGGCGCTGCGCAGCTCGAGTAGCGCCAAGGCAGGGGGCGAAGCCCCTGAGCTCAGCACTGCGACCCGGCCGGCCACGCCCCCTTGCGCCACCAGCGGAATCGCCCGCGCGAACCTGGGCACCCGACTTTGATAGAGCCGGCCCAGCACCCGAACCGTCCACCACAACACCAGCAGCGCGACGGCTGCCGCCACCGCCACGTGGAGCCACCAGGGGAAGCCCTCGTCGCGCAGCTCTTCGAAGGCCTCCGCCAGCGCCCTCAGCTTACGATCCAGTGTCTTCCGAAAGGGGGTCACGCCACCAAAGGACCCACGCTCACCGAACTCGTTGGCCACCACGAACAGCCGCCCTTTGCGCGGATCGGTCGCGTCGCCGTCGGCGAGGTAGTGCACCAACCCAGAAGCAAAGGTGCGATTGCCCGGGTAGCGAAGCATGAGGTTGATGAAGGCCGATGGGTCGCCCATGGCGAAGAGCCTGCCCTTGGCGTTGGGACCCTCGATCTGACCTGCAACGGCCACAGCCACTGGCGGCGCGCCGACAGCGCGAACCTCGAGCACCGGCGTGAGTTGGGGATGTCGCAGCCCGGTACCGTGGTTCAGGACGACCTGCTTCACGTCCGCCACCGTCGGGTGCAGGCCGAGCACTTCTCTGCCATCAGAATCGAATGCCGGCGTCGCAATGGGCAGAGACGGTTTGCCACGCAGAAAGGCCACCGGGTGGGTGGGAAGGACCCGTCGGTGGATTCTGAAATGACTAAGCAGTTTGTCGCCCCGACCGTAGTCATCAAGGATGGCCATGCGCCCCCCAGCTCTCATGAAGGCGGCGGCCTCCTCCGCGTCGATCGGACGGGTTGGATGCAGCACCATCACCCCATCGCTGCCCTTGACCTCCTCCCAGTCCAGCGTCGAGAGCACCACCACCCGCTCCTTGCCGAGCTCCCGGCGGGCCAGGTCGAGCAACTCGGCACACCCCTCCCACGTGGCATCATTCAGGTCGAAGGCGGCAGCCTCGAGACCCCGAGCCATCGCCAGCGTCGACAGCAGCGCGCAGAGGGCAAAAAGCCACATCAGGCCACCATCGCCACAGTGGCGAGCCGCGCGCCGGCTTTGGTGGGTCATGGAGAGCAGCATAGCCCCCAGAAGCCACGAGGCCCACCACCGGCTGGGCCTGATCGTCAAGCCTGACGGCGCTAACTGCCCGGGATCCGGTCACCGGCCTGGCCACCCCCTTGACCCGCGTTCAGGCGTTGCTAAATTGATTAGTGAAGCATTCTAGGTCCGTCGACGTCCCATTTATTAGGAAACTGTCAGGGCGCTCAGCGCCGCGTGGCACTTTACTTGTAATTCTGTGCCAATTATTGCTCCGATTAGGGAGTTGGGATGCTACCTCCGTTCATCATCGAACAGATTAGGCAACGCGAAAAGCGGGAACAGCAGCGCCGGGACAACGCCCGACCGCGGCTTGAGGTTCCGCTCGACGATCTGCCGACTCAGCATCACGATCCGGACGCCAACGAAGATGACCCCGAGCGCGGGGTCGTCATCGTAGACTTGTTGGGCTGACGATGGTGTTGAGCCAACCAGGCCCACGGCCTGGTGAGGATTCCTGCCGCCATCTTGGGCCCATCGGCAACCCACGACAACCTGGCAAACGCTGGGGTTGCCCCCCCGCCCAATAGGGGGAGACACGGTTTGGAATGGCTCGTCGAACCGCCGAGCTTTTCGCCTATGGGCGACTTGTACTAGGGTCCGCGGACCATGGAGCCTGCTCCCTATCCACTGCGCTGTGGCGACGCACCAAACCGCCGGTTGAGCCGGGGTGCCTTGGTGGCCCTCGGCGTGCTCGGAACGGCGGGCTGTTTCACCGATGCCGACGGTCGCACGCCGGACCTCAACAGTCTCTACTTCCCCACCGCTCTGGTGGCCTCTCCGGGCCTGTCCACGCTCTACGTGGCCAACTCGGACTTCGACCTCCAGTACTCGGGTGGTTGGGTGCAGGCCCTCGATCTGGGCCAGATCCGCAGTGACGTCTCGGTCATCGCAGATAGGCTCGCCGAAGAAGAGTCCGCCCAGACGGCCTGCCAGGCAGCCGGGCGCGCCCTGAACCCCGATTCTTGGCTGAACCCTGGCCCCTGCAGTGCCTTCCCGGTCCTGCCCTACGTGAAAAGCCACGCGTCCATCGGTGCCTTTGCCTCCGGTCTGCTGCTGACCCACGAGCCAGATGGGAGCGGCGCCAGGCTCTTCGCCTCGGTCCGCGGCGATCCGTCGATCACCTATTTCAACGTGGCAGATGATCGTGGTGCCGTCGAAGGCTTCGACAGCTTCAAGCTCGAGTGCGCCGCCGAGGACGATGGCTTCTGCGGCAACGCCCACCGCCTCGGCCAGGACCGAGACGACACGCTTCGAGGGATCCAGCTACCCGCCGATCCGGTCGGCCTCGCGGCGACCCAAGACGGCGTAGCCATCGTGACGGCCCACCAAACCCAAAGCGCAGCAAGCCTGGTGGTCAACCAATGGCAGGACACGCCCTACCTGAGCTACTTCGCTGGCAACCTCGCCTCGGGCCCGACCGAGGTAGCCGCCATCCCCGAGCCCGCCTTCGTCTCCTTGGCCGAAGCTGAGGCAGCCGCCGCCGGCGTTGTCTTCTCTTATCAACGCGGCTTCGCCGTCACCTTCCGGAACGCGTCAGAGCTCGCCGTGATGCGCTATGTGCCCGACAGCGGCGCCGTACCGCCACGGCCCTTCATCATGCGCACCGCCTCAGTGCCCATCACCACCAACGCCGGCGGCTTCGACTCCCGCGGCATCGCCATCCTGGATCGGGAGCGGCGAGCATGCGAGCAATCCTGTGAGACGGTGATCGAGACGCTCAATTGCCTGACCTCCTGCGCTGAGCAGGTACCGCTGCAGGTATTCATGGCGAACCGCTCGCCGGCGAGCCTGCTCATCGGTCAGATCGAAACCTTCGTCAGCACGGTCACAATCGCTGGTGAGTCCATCCCCACGGGCTCAGTCGAAGAGGTGGTCTTCTACGACTCGGTCCCCCTCGACTTCGGACCATCTCGGGTCGAGACAGGCCAGATCATTGGCCCTGATGGACAACTCGAAGACCGAATTTTTGCGGTCTGCTTCGATTCGCGACGGGTGTTCTCTTTCGACCCGGTCCACCTGCGCGTCGAGTCGGTCATCCACACCGGGCGAGGCCCCCACGACATCGCCTTCGACACCGGCGTGGACGGAGACGGTGAGCCCTTCAGTCTATTGTTTGTGGGTCACTTCACCGATTCGTATATCGGAATAGTCGATCTCGACATGACGCGACCGTTCACCTTCGGCCAGATGTTCGCCTCGGTCGGAGCGCCCACTCCGCCAAAGGAGTCGAAGTGAACGGGCCCCTCAGCTTGCGCGGCCTCGCCGTCAGGGCCGTCACCGTAGCCACGGTCACGACGTTGACGCTCGCGGCCTGCACGGACGCGCCGATCTCAGCCACCGTGCGCTCCCTCCAGAGCTCTGGTCCGGTGGCCTTTCTGTGCCTCGACGCTCCTGGGCTCGAGCTCACCAGCATGGCCCGACCACTCGATGACTGCAGCGGCACGCGGACCGCGACCATCGACGACTACGACATCCCCCATCTCTATGCGATGGTCACCCAGCTGCACAGCGGTGAGGTTGCCGTAGTCGATCTGACCACCGAGTCCGGCGCGGTCCTCGATCAAGACCCGGCGGTGCCAGGCGCCAACTTCCTACCGGTTGGGGCCCAGCCCACGGCCATCGTGACCACCCCCGGCGGCATGGCGACTTTCGTGGCCGCTGGCGAGCCGCGCTACGAGGGCATCTACGCCCTGCCGTCCAACATGATCCGCGACCAGGCCCCTAGGCTGACATCCTGGCCGGCGTGCCGGTTGCCAGCGGCTCCTGGCGAGATCACCATTGCCGTCGATCCAGCCAACGATGACGGCGAAATCCGCCCTCGTTGCGAGGCCGCCTATGGTGCCGAGGACAGCGACGCCGAATGCGAGAACGAGACCCACTGTCACGGCGATCTCAGCGTCGATGCCGACAGCCTGGGCACCCCAGGTCGCTACAAGCTAATCGTCACCCTGCCCAGTGAGGGCGGCTTCGCCGTCATCGATGCCCAGGCCATCCTCGACCAAGAGGCTGGTGCCTTCGAACCTTGCGACATCGAACGCTGGGTCCCGCTAGAGGTCGAGCTGCCGGCGCCCCCCGAAGAGCCACCCGAGCCGACCGATCCCCCAGGCTGGTGCGTGCAGGACCCACCGGCCGAAGGCCCCTTTGCAGACGCCTTCGTTCCACTCCCGGCAGGCATCGCCCACGACGGCTCGCGACTCTACGTCGCTGACCTCGCAGCGCCGGTCATCCACCGCATCGAGATGCCGACCCCCTGCGAGCCGGTAGAGATCCCACCGCTGGTGGCGAGCTCGACGGAACAACCGGATCGCATCGTCACCACCAGCCGCATCGCCATCAGCCCGCCGACCCTGGATCTGAAGCGCTTCCTCTACGCCATCGACCACACCGACGGCAGCATCATGGCCTTCGACATCAGCGAAGGCGTCGACGTGACCCGACCGCTCGTTCATCCTAGCCCTGAGAACAACCCGTTCCAGCCGACCGATCGGGTGCGCTATCAGACCCCTCCCAGGGACATCATCATTCTGCAGCACCAAACCGACTCGGTGGACGACCAAACTGGCGCGACCTTGCCGGTGCGCTGCGATCCCGACCCTAAGCTATCCAGCTCGGCGCCTGGCGCCACCTACCGAACGTCGTCGGCCTACGACAGCGGGGCCAGCCCCTCCAAGCTGCGCGGGGTGTTCGCCTTCGCCGTCTTGGCGAGCGGCGACATCGTGGTGATCGACATCGACGACTACGATGCCCCTTGCCGAGGCCCGACGGACGAGCATTCCCTTTACGGCTGCGGTGACGAAGAGCTGGCAAGCGGTCTGAAGCGATCGGGAGAATACAGCTGCAACGTCGTAGCGCCCCACCAGTCACGGGCCCGGGGCTATCTACTCACTGCCGACGGGGTCGCCAATAACCAGCCTGGGATCGCGGCCTTCCCCACCCTCTTCGACCCGGAAGGGACGCTCATCCACTTGGACGACGAGGAGGTGCTCTCCCCTCGGATGCGCGCCACCACGCCGGTCGAGCTGCCCCCCAAGCTCGACTTGGTCGTCGGCTCGACGGTCGAGCAAATCGATCCCGCCACCGGCTTGCTGACCTCCGCCTCAGGCACCTTGGATCCGAACGACCACACCCTGGTCACCAATCTGAGCGACCCGCGGGCCCACATCCTCAGCCAGAACTGGACGGTGACCTACGAGGGCAAGCTGCCAGGCTTTTCGGCGCGGTTCGCGGCGCTCTACATCGACCCAGAGGCTGACGCGGTGCTGTTGCACGAAGGGTCGAGCCAGTTCTGCTCCCGAGGCGTGCTCGGCCAGAACGCCATCACCGAAGAGCTCATCGACCAGGGCAGCACAACCGCCGAGGCCGCCTCCTTGTCCGCCAGGCTCGCCGACTACGTGCAGCTGGATAGTGACACACCAGTGACCAGCGACGACTACTGGAACGATCCCATTGGGGAATGCACATTCCAGGCCTGCAAGCAGACCTTCGGCACCTCGAAGCAACCTCGGATCGCCCGAGATTTCCGCATCATCGAGGCGACGGAGACCACCCTGGAGCTGGTGGCACGCACCACCCCGGAAGACGGTGCGCCTGCCCTCGACTGCTGTTTTCCCGCGGTCGTGGAATTCAGCATCCGCGCCGGGGAGCAATGGGTGCTCTTTGGCGATGCCGTGGGCTTCCTACACAACGTCACGACCAATGATCTAGGCCAGTGCCGCAAAGCCTGTGATCCCAACCAGGCGTTGCTCACCGGGCGGGTACGCGAAGCCCCGGCGGACACGCCGATCGCCGACGACGACCCCGTGGCCTTCCACAACCCCTTCTTCCGCTTCGCCATCAACCATGGCGATAGCCTCCGTGACATGGCGTTCCGCTTCACCACCCAGAACCACTTCAGCCCCCTGGCGATCAGCACGGCCACCGGCGAGCTGGAGGTCCAACCCACCCGGGCGACCTATTTGCCGAGCACCGGCGAGATCGTCATCAGCGACGGATCCATCGAGGGAATCACCTTCCTCGATCTGAGCGCGCTCACGGTGACACGACAGTACTTCTAGTTCCCAACCTGGGGAGGCGCTCGATGACATTGCTCGCTGGCAAGGGCACTGCACGGATCGGCTTGGTTTTTGTCCTCTTGCTCACCGTCACCAGTGGCTGCCAATGCGGCGACCAGACGGATGAGGAGATCCTCAAGGAGCGGATCGACTGCACCGCCGTCCACCTGTATCTGGCCGCCAAGATCGCCATCATCAAGGCCGACCAGTCTCCTGAGGCCAAGGCAGCGCAGGATGAGCTGCTGAAGGTCTTTGACGCGCTGCACGGCTCGGGCAAGACCGCCGGTGCCGGTGGGGGCTCGCCGACCCACGAGATGACCGCGACCGATGCCCTGGCCCTCGCCAAAGCCCTCTACCACTTACGTTCCGAAGGCGAGGAGCTGCTCGAGTCGGGCAACGAGAAGGGCCTGAAGCCCTTCCTTCCGTTGCTGCTGGAGGCGCCACCCGAGCTGGCCAAAGTGCTGGACCTAAACATGGAGCATGCCCTGTTGCTCAGCACCATGTTCATCTTGAAATTTCACCCTAAGGCGCCGACTCCCATCCCCGACGAGCTGATGCTCTACGAGGCATGGATGACGGACACGAAGAAGCTCATTCCCGGACTCCGAGGGTTGATGCCGAGCATCAAGTCCATTGTCTACGCCAACAACGAGCTCTGCGACCTGGCGGCCAAAGAAGCGGAGATCGCCGAACAAGAGCGGGGTGAGCTAGCCAAGATCGCCGAGACCATCAGCGTCATCGTTGGCGAAACGACGACCTTCGAGGCCGAACAGGCCAAACAGGTCGACGCCGCAGTGCGGGTCATCGCCCACGGCGTGTCAGCCAACTGTTATCTCGGCCGGGACGCCCGAGACAAAGCGATCGAAGAGCTGGACCAATTCGTAGAGGCGGCCGGCGAGCTCGGTATCCCGGAGGCTGAGCTGGCGCTCATTCGGGGCTACATCGCCCTCGAAAAGGGCGACCACACTGCCGCCAAGAAACACCTGGAGACCGCCCGTGACAACCCGGCCATCGACGCCGAGACGCGGGACAATCTCCAGGAGGTGATCGACAACTTGGAGGGGGAAGACTCGGGGATCATCGAGGAGAAACTCGGCAAGGGATACTTCGCGCTGAACTCGACCAGGATCGTGGTGCGCCACTTGGACGAGGCGGGGGTCTTCGAGGCTCTCAAGGACACCGAAGTGGCCCGCACGCTGGCAGGCTTCGCCGCCGCTGCGGGCGGTGCTGGCCAGAAAGCCAAGGAGTTCGCTTCTGGCGACGGCTGGATCGACAAGATCAAGAAGCGCGTATTCGGCGACTGAGACGACCGCTCCGCGGCTGGGCCACCCGGCTGGGCCACTCGGCTGGCCCACTCTGCTGGGCCAGTCAGGCAGCTGTGTCCAGCGGCTCGATCTCGGCCCGCAGGCGGGGCAAGCAGTGGGGGAAGCGCTCGCTGACGAAAGCCACCAGTTGCTCTCGAACGAGACAGCGCAGATCCCACGTCTTCCCCGAGTCGACCGCGCTCATCAGCGCTCGCAACTTCACGCCTCGGTCGCTGGCTTCGGTCACCTGCAGCCCCCAGGTCT
>JAUVCD010000129.1 GCA_030590865.1 Myxococcales bacterium
GGACCTGGCCTCGGCGGATCGGGCCATGGTGTCAGGCTATGCCGAAGCGGTGGTCTGGTCCAAGGCCTGGAAGGTGCACGCGAACGCGGTCGACGACGCCGTGCGGAGGCTGGCGTTCTACACGGATATCATCGGAGATCCGAAGCTGCGTGACTACTCGAGTGGCGTGACGGACATCGCGACCAACCAGCCTTTCGTCTACCAGGACAAGATGTTCATGCGCATGCGGAGAGGGATGATCATCGAGGAGAAGCCGAAGGTCCTAGCTGCGCCACTGCCTGTAGTGCCCCAATGAGCTAGGCCATCGACGTTGGACAAAGCCCATCGACCAGGAAAGCAGGGCCGCCGCCATGAAAGCGAATAAGAGGACTCGACCAGCACTACTGGCGACCAGTGTGTCGATCGGTTGGCTGTTGCTCCTCGGGGCTTGCGAGGACGGCGCGACCGGGCCCCAGGTGCCGACCCATCCGACCGCCACGCCGATGGGCCAGCCCTATGTCCCCAAGCCGGGCACGGGCGGACCCCAATACGGGGTGGCCGACCCGATGCCCGAGGGCGCTGGCGCCAAGCAGATGAATGCTCAGGCCGCGGCCTTCTACAACCAGGGCATGGCGGCCTTCGCCCAGGGAGAGCTCAAGCAGGCCCAGGCGTTTTTCAAGCAGGCTGCCGAGGCCGATTCCGAAGCCTTCCAGGCCTTCTATTCTCTGGGGGTGGTGCAAGAGCGGCTCGGCTCGAGTGGCGCGGCCACGAGCTATAAGAAGGCCTTCACCATCATTCCCAAGTATGAGCGCGCGATGGTCGCTTACGGCCTCTTCTTGGCCAAGACGGGCAAACTGTCCAAGGCGGACAGTTTCTTGACCGGGAAGCGCGGCAAGTTCCCCAAGTCAGCCAAGCTCACCGCGGCTCTCGCCGAGGTCAAGTCCCTCCAGAAGGACACGGCCTCGGCCCAGAACCTCGCCCAAGAAGCGCTGAAGCTCGATCCGTCCCATGCTCCGGCGATGATGACCATCGCTCGGGATCACTTCCGAAATCGGCGTCTCGACCTGGCACTCTATGCGCTCAAGGCGGTGCTCGACGGCTTCGGTCCCGACAACCCGGCGCGGGACAAAGAGAACGCCGAGGGGCACTTGCTGCGAGCTCACATTTGGTATGAGCAAGACAAGCGGGGCATTGCGATGAACGCCTACAAGAAGGCGCTCGAGCTGCGGCCTGACCTGGTGGTGCCACGGTTGCGGCTGGCGACTCGGCTGCTCGAGTCCGGCGGGGCGGATGAAGCACTGCCGATGCTGAGGACGGCCCTCAAGTACGACGCCGACAACCTGAATGCTCACCTCAGTTTGGGTGATGCTTACCGGCTAACGGGGCAATATTCAGCGGCCAGGCAGGAGTTCGAGTGGGTGAAGACTCGTGACTCGAGCCTCGCCGAAGTTCACTACAATCTGGGCTTGATCTACATGTTCGCGCCCCAGCTGCCGGGCATGAAGAAGAGGCAGCAGGTGAAGGCGGCCATTGCGGCTTTCACCAAGTACAAGGACATGAAGGGCAAGGCGGCCGAAGAAAGTGACGTGGACGACCTCTTGGCCCAGGCGAAGCTCAAGAAGGATGAGCTCGATGCGCTCGAGGCAGCCAGCAAGCCGAAGCCCGTGCCGGTGGCTGATGCGGACGCCGGGGCGCAAAGCTAGTGACTGGAGCGGGACGCACGGTGCTTGGGCTGGCGTGCTAGCCTCATCGGTGTCAGCCTTCTCAGGAGGGAGCAAGAACGCATGCGCACACTGAAGGTTCCAATGTTCGTGGCCCTTGGCTGTGCTGCGCTGCTCGCCTCGCCGGCGTGGGCTCAGGACGACGGGGGTGGGGCAAAGTCCAAGTCCCGAGCGCCTCGCGGCGTCATTACTCTGGCCGAGGTGACCATCACCGGTCGCATTCAGAAGCCTATTGCAGCGGTTGACGTCGCTCGAATTCGGCCCAAGCTGACGCTCTCCGAGCTGCGCCAGCCCTTCGTCGCGCGCATTACCGAGGCGATCTACCAAGACCCCTTCTAGGCGACCGCGGTTGTCTTTTGGGTGGATCTTCGCGACGACGTGCTCTTTCTAGTGCTGTCATGCGCCGTGGCGCTGGCTTGTGGATGGGGGGCGTGGGGCTACGTTCGCCAGGTGGCCCGGTTCGGTGGGGGAGGGGGCATCCGGCGCCGCCGGGAGCTTTGCCGACGGTCCCTCGACGAGCGGCTCGCCTGGCTGCAAGCGGAGACGACGGCTGATCGCTGGGAGCACGAGCTGAGCCGCCGGCTGGCCGCGGAGCCCAATGAGCGCCAGCGGCTCGCCGTGGTCAACGAGACCTTGGCCGCTGTCGACCACGAGCTGGGTGCGTCTCAAGGCTGGCCCCGGGTGGCCGGCTGGATCTGCGCGGCCGGCTGTGCTCTCAGCGGCGTGGCGGGCGTTCTGACCATGGGTCTGCGCGTGGTGCTGCTGGGAACTATCGTCGCTGCGGTGGCGGGCATCGTCGTCTGCGTCGCGGCGGCCCGGCACGGCCAGCGGTTGGCGACCCGAGCCCGGGATGACATCGATGCTCTCGTCGCGGCGCTTGTCGGCGAGCTCGGGGACCTCGAGGGTGACTTGCCCCAGCGTCGCCAAATGCGCTGGCGCCGGCGCGGGCGTCGCTGACGACGGCACCGCGGTGGTCCGTTCTCTCCGGTCCGATGGTGCTTCGAGGACGGCAGCAGCACCTGGGTTTCTCGAGTATTGGGGCGTCGAAAGTCTGCGCGGGCCGCCAGACTAAGAACTTTCCGGGAGGCGATTCGTCTTAGCAATTGCAGTGCTTTACAGTCCCTGGACCCTCGACCAGACAGCGTGTAGGCTTCACGGGCCGACCCTGTAGCTGCCCGATCAACCCAGTCGCGTAGCCTGGTGCAGGGAAGGCCCCGGAGGAGAATCGATGCCCCAGACTCAACAATCACAACCGTCTGGTCGTCCTGGGGTGATGACGACCGTGATGCGGGCGGTCTCGCAGCAGGTCGGTCCCAAAATTCTGCGCATCGGTGTGGTGCAAGCCGGAAAAGTCGTCGACGAGCGGCTGATCAAACAGCGCGTTTCGGTCACCATCGGGCCGAGCGAAAAGGCGATGTTCGTCGTGCCGTCGCGGAAGATTCCGCCGAACTATCGACTCTTCGAGCTCATCGGCAGCGACTACTATCTCAACTACCTCGAAGGCATGACCGGTCGCGTCGCGCTGCCGACGGGGGTGAGCGATCTGGTGGCGCTGAAGGCGCAGGCCAAAGCGGTGTCAGCTGGCGGCGTCCACTTCCACCGAGTGCGGTTGACCGAGGACTCGCGGGGCAAGGTAGTGGTGGGCGAGACCACCTTCTTGTTCCAGTTCGTCGTGCCCCCTCCGGTGCAGCCCAAGCCACAGCTGCCGGTGTCGGTACGCAAGGGATTTGCCGGGGACATCGATTGGTTCACCACCATCGTTGCGGCCTTCTCATTCTTGCTCCACTTCTTCCTGGTGGCGCTCGTCTATTCGGACTGGATGGATCCAGTGGTCGACGACGAGTATGCGGTCAATTCGCTCATCGAGTCGGTGAAGAGCTTGCCGCCTCCCCCAGCGCTCGAGAAGCCCACCGCCGATATCTCCTCCGACGCGGATGCCGATGCGGCGGACGCTAAAGAGGCCAAGGAAAAAGGCGGGGGCGGCAAGAACAAGAGCGCCGGCAAAGGGATGAGCAAGGGCGAGGCCAAGGCCGCTGCTGATGCCAAGGCGGCCGAGATCGCCTCGGCGCTGGCGGAGCTCGACGTTCAGACCGTGGGTGCCCTGGGCAGCGGTGGCGTGGCCATCGATGGCGTGCTCGGATCGAGTGAAGTCCCTGCGGGCTTGCTCGACGAAGCGGCTCGCTCCGGCATGGGCGCCGGCACCGGTGATCCCGGCGGGCTCAAGGGCCTGGGCGGCAAGGGCTCAGGCGCCGTGCGGCCAGGTGCCGGTGGCGGTGGTCGGCTGAGCGACATCGGTAATACCGGTGAGGCGACTGAAGGCGGCGCGACCAAGGCCGGTAAGACCAAGAAGGTCGAAGGGCCGAAGGGCAGCGCCATGGTCGGCGGTGCTGGCGTGGCCGGCGGCAAGGTGGCCAATGCTTCTTCGGTGGTGGCACGAATGCGTGGGCGCTTCCGGCGCTGCTATCAGCAAGGTCTCAACGTGAACCCGGAGATGCAGGGCTCGGTCCAGCTGACGGCCAAGATCGGGCCGAACGGCGAGGTGCGCGGTGTGGGCGGTGGTGGCGGCGGCTCGCTTGGAGCCATCGTGCCGTGCCTGAAGGCGGTAGTCTCCAGCGGCGCCTTCGCGCCGCCCGAGGGGGGCTCGGCCATCATCTCGATTCCCATCACCTTCGTGAAGCAGAACTAGCTACTGCAGCCCGCTGTCCGTGCCGCGTTCATGTGCCGGGAGGCACCGGTCCGTCTTGCCTTGCGGCATCGGCGGACTGGCTGTCGGAGCAGCTGTGGCGACGCCCTTAACTTCCTACGAGCAACCTGCTTGAATGTGCCGAGAGGCTGAGGCACCCAACCTCATTAGGAGTCGACCGGCCTGCGTTGACATGTTCAGCGCAGGAGCCGTATATTGCAGGGTACTCTCTTGAGGAACAAAGGCATGGGCCGAAAACAAATCCTTGGATATTCGATAGTTGGCCTCCTCGCAGTCGTCGTGTGGCAAGGGGTGGCCGGCGCGCAATCGCCCGCCGAAGAGCCCGCAGCGCCCGCCACGGCCGGGATGGCGAAGCAGGTCAACATGTCGATGGCCGACCAGGTCACCCAAGCGGCTAGTCACCTCAGCCGAATGGAGTCGATCCGCGATAGCGTTCGGCGCGAGCTCGCCGATGCGCGTCAACAGCGCGATGTCGTCAAGACCCTATGTCTAAATGACAAGCTCAACCAGTTGGACGTGGCCATTCGTTCAGCCAATGACCGCAAGCGCTCGCTCGAGCTCGCGGCTCAGCGGGGCGACCAGGACCTGACCAACCACGAGTACACCATCCTGTCCGTGCTCTACCAGCGGGCCCAGCAGCTCGACGCCGAAGCGAAGCAGTGCATCGGCAAAGAGGTTGGGTTTGTGGGTGAGAGTTCGACCACCGTCGAGGTGGATCCTGGGATGCCAGCCGAGGATCCCACCGAGTACCCGACCCCGCCTGATCTCACCATCCCGCCGTCCTGCGCGAGCTGCTACAAGTAGGTGATTTCGGAGTAGGATTCCGGTGTGGCGGGGACTAGAGTCCCCCAACCGAGCGGGGCCATGAGACGCGTTTTAGCGCTAGTAGCGTGCATTTCTTTCTCCGTGCTGGTGGCTGGTGAGGCCGCGGCACAGGAGGTGACCTGGCTGAAGGATCGCCAGTACCGGGAAGGTTCCGGCTTTCGGGTCGGTGACTTCGAGATGCACCCCGGCATTGGCGCTGATTTCGGCTACGACTCGAACTACTACCGGCGTGATTCGAGTGAGGATCCGATCGGCTCGTTGCGGTTGCGCGTCAGCCCCCATTTCTCGGTGTCCACGCTGGGAGCACAGCGGCGGGATGATGGTGAGCAGCCGAGCGTGAACTTCCGCGCTGAGCTCGGCGGCACCTACAACGAGTTCATCCCCGTGTCGGGCTCCGAAGCCGGTCAGGATTCGCTGCAGGAGCAGCGCAACATTGGCGGCGACCTGCGGTTGACCCTCGACATTGCGCCTGGGCGCGAGTGGTCCGGCAACCTCTACGCCGGCGTCGGGCGCACCGTGAGGCCGACCAACGAGGGCGATCTCAACCAGAGCTTCAACCGCATCTTGCCTGCGGCCGGTGCCGAGCTGATCTGGGCGCCAGGCAGCGGAATGCTCGACTGGCGGCTGGGCTATCAGTTCTCCGGCACTTTCTTCGAATCGAGCACCTTCAGTGGCCTGAACAACTTCCGCAACGACATCACCACCCGCGGTCGCTGGCGTTTCCTGCCTCGCACCGCGTTGATGTACGACGCCCGCTTCGGCTTCATCACCTATTCAAGCGGCGGCTCCAGTGCGGTTCAGAAGACCGACTCCCATCCGCTGCGCACGCGGATTGGCGTCAACGGTTTGGTTACGCCGTCCTTTGGCATCCTGGCCCTGGTGGGTTGGGGCTCGAGCTTCTACACGAGCGATCCGCAGGACTTCGACAGTCTGCTCGCTCAGGCCGAGCTTCGCTGGTACTTCAATCCCACCTCCGAGGATGACCCGGGCAAAGTGAGCTCGGTGATGTCGTCCATCGCCGTCGGCTTCATTCGAGACTTCGAAGACAGCTTCATCGGCACCTATCTCGAGCGTGACCAGGGCTACATTCGGTTCAACTACCTGTTCGGCGGCAAGTTCTTGCTGGTGCTTACCGGCGCGGCCGGCGCGGTCGTTTTCCCAGCTCAAGACAACCCCGATCTCGGCAACGCAGGCGGCTGGACCGACGTGCGGGTCGACGGCACCTTGTTTGGCGAGTGGCGCATCAAGGACTGGCTCGGGGCCAACGCCGAAGTGGGCTACACCGGCTACTTCAGCGACACGAGTCTTCAGTTCGCGAGCCTGGCCGGGTTCGACCAGCTCGGCTACCAGAACATCCGCGCCTTCATCGGCGCCCGCGTGTTCTGGTGAGCGCTGCAGTTGAACGGTGTGCCTCTTCAAAGCATCATAGAGATTGTGAAATCTCGCTCGATGCCATGGGTTGTCGCGGCGCTGGTGGTGCTGGCGGTTAGCTGCCGCCCAGAAGCCAAACCGGTGAATCTGCCGCCGCCGATCGAGTCGACCAGCATCGGCGCTGGCGACGTCTTCGTGATGCATATCGTGGGCGAAGACGAGCTGCCCTCCGAGTACACCGTGGCCCCTGACGGAACGGTGGACATTCCCTACATCCACCGGATTTCGGTGGCCGGGCTACAGCCTCAGGAAATCAGCGACGTCATCCGGGGCAAGCTGATTGGCGGCCAGATCCTCACCGATCCGAGCGTGATCGTCAGCATCAAGGCCTACAACTCCAAGCGCATCACCGTCGGAGGTGAGGTCAAGGATCGCGGCTCCTTTCCCTTCGAGCCTGGCATGACGGTGGCCGACGCCATCGTTCAGGCTGGCGGTATGACGTCTCTGTCCAAGACCTGGAGCGTCATCCTGCTGCGCAAGACCAGGGACGGTAAGAAGAAGCGAGTGGTCGTCGACTACGACGCCATCACCAACAACGAGATCCCCGACGTTCCGCTCCAGGCTGGCGACAAGATCACCGTGCCGCAGCGGGCCTTCTAGGGGTCCGTTTCTGGGCTCTGCTTCTGGGCTGGGCTCGGCCTAGGGCTCAGGGCACGAAGTGGAGCGCCGCAACCACGCGGAAGGCGGGAGTCGTGACGGCGACGTCGCTGCCGGTTGGGATGAAGGAGCCACCGCCCAAGGAGGCGTGCAGCCGCCCGTCGAGCAGCCCGGCGGTGCGGACTGAGAGCAGCCACTCGGCTGGGATGTGCGGGTCTCCCGGCTCCTCGTGGGTCGTTAGCCCTTGGGGATCGGGCACTAGCTCCACCTGGTTGGCCAAGGTGAACAGCGCCAAGGCCTCGAGGCTCACGCTCAGCCAGCGGTCATCGAGCACGTCGTAGCCTGCTCCGAGGCCGGCAGAGATTTGGTGACCTATTTGGATGTTGGCGAAGTCGACCGAGCGGCGAAAGCGCGCCCCGACGTCGAGCCCGAAGGCGAAGTCGCCGAGGCGGTAGTCGACGCTTGCGCCAGGCGCGTAGACCGCGCTGGGCGATGACACGAAGGCGTTGTCTTGGCCCGAGGGCGCCGTCATCTCGAAGCGAGCTGCCAAGGCTGGGCCGTCATTCTGGGGATCGCGCTGGAGCAACGAGACGGCGGCGCCGAACCGCAGGTCGCCCACCGCGCTGTGGGGCAAGGGGTCGTCCGAGCCCACCACGTCGGCCTTGCCGGCGCCGTCTTGGTAAAGCGCGAAGGGTGTGGAGAGCGAGACCTGCAGCCGCTCGGTCACCCCGAGCGCGACCAGGAGGGTCGCGCCCAGGACGTGCTCGACCGCGTAAATCGTCGTCCCGTCAGGGTCCGGCGACGGCACCCGCAGTCCGACGGGCTGGTGCAAATAGGTGCTGACGAAACCGAAAGCCACCGAATCAGCGGTGGTCGTGGTGGTAGGCGCCTGGCCCAGCCAGCGGCCAGCGCCTGCATGGGGCCACAGGTTGTCGGTCGCGAAGCAAGGGGAGAGGCCGTCTCCAGGTTGGCATGGGTCGCCGGCCGCCAGTGCCTCGCTTGGGGGTGTCAAGGCCAGCACGAGGGTCGCGATGGCGGTCGCTCCTGTCGTAGCGGCGAGGGATCTTCGATGGATCATGCAGGTCTGTCGAGCGGATGCCGATTGGGTGACAGATCTATGGTTGGCGCGTCAAGGCGTCAAAGCGGCAGCGAGCAAGGCTGTGCGAAACCTGCCGCCGCGGCCGGCAGGTTGGGTTATCACAGCAGAACCGTGGCCATTGATGCCCAGCACCCCCTGTTGCTCGGATCGGCTTCTCCGCGGAGGCGGGAGCTGCTGACTACCGTGGGCGTGCCGCTGGTGGTGGCGACGGTGGCGGTTGATGAGGCCATCACGTCAGGCGAGAGCCCTGAGGCCTATCTGGAGCGAGTCGTCGAGTCCAAGCATCAGGCGGCCGTGCAGCTCTGGGAGCGAGCTAGAGCCCCCAGCGGTGATGTGGATGGCGAGGTCGGGCGCTGCGTGGCCTTGCTGGTGGCCGACACGGTGGTGGTTCAGCAGGGGCACATCATGGGCAAACCGCGAGACGATGGCCACGCCAAGGCCATGCTGACCGCCCTGTCCGGCGATCGGCATCAGGTCATGACCCGTTTCATCATCGACGAGCTTGGTGCGGGTGGTTCGCCCAGTTCGCCCAGGTCGTCCCGTTCGTCCAGTGCCCAGATGGTGAGCGCTCAGACGGTGAGCACCCAGGTGTGGTTTGCCGATCTCGACCAGGCCCAGCTCGATCGCTACGTCGCTACGGGCGAGGGGCGGGACAAGGCGGGGGGCTACGCCATCCAAGGGATCGGTGCGTTGCTCGTCGAGCGCATCGATGGCTCCTATTCCAACGTGGTCGGCCTGCCGGTTTGCGCCGTGGTCAGCAGGTTGCGGGGTCGCGGCTTAGTCGGGCCGCTGCCGCTGGTTGACGAGGCGTAGCCTTGGCACTGGCGCGACGGGATCTGGGGCGACGGGATCTGGCGCGACCGGGTTGGGATGGCTGGGCGGTGGCCGCGGCCGGCCTGCTGGTGCGCCTGGTGGTGGTGTGGTGGGCTTGGGACCAGATCCCGCCGACGGCCGACGGCAGCTACTATCATCGGCTGGCCGTTCGTATCGCCGAGGGTAGTGGCTACACCTGGCTTTGGCCCGACGGTAGCGTGACCCACGCCGCCCATTATCCAGTTGGTTACCCGGCGGTGCTGGCCTTGGTTTACTGGGCGCTGGGCGCGGTTCCCGGTCTGGCGATGGTGCTCAACGCTTTGGTTGGTGCGCTCGGCTGCCTAGCGGTTCATCAAATGCTCGCCCCCTTGCGGGACCGGCGGATCGCGCTGGTTGGCGGGCTGCTGGTCGCCTTTCATCCTGGGCTCGTGGGGTACACGCCAGCGCTCATGACCGAGGGGGTGAGCGCTTCGCTAGTAGCCTGTGCGGCCTGGGCGGCGACGGCGGCACGGGCCAACCATGACGATCGCCGACGGTGGCTCTTGGTGTCGGCCTGCGGGCTGTTGCTCGGGGCCGGTACGCTCGTTCGGCCCCAGTGCCTGGTGCTCGCTCCGATTTTCGGCGCCGTGGCGTGGGGGGCGAGGCGTGGCCTCAGGCGGGCTCTGTTGGCTGGGGCGGTGGTCACGGCATTGGCGCTGGCGGTTTGTGCGCCATGGACGGCTCGCAACTGCGACAAGATGGGGCGCTGTGCCCTGGTGAGCGTCAATGGGGGCTGGAACCTGTTGATCGGGACCGATCCGGCGGGGGAGGGGGCCTGGGCGCCGTTGAGGACCCCGGCAGAGTGCCGCGAGGTCTTCGACGAGGCGGCCAAGGACCAGTGTTTCCAGCGGGCCGCGGGGCGGACCATCGTGGCCGCCCCGGGGGCCTGGTTGGCCCTGGTCCCCAAGAAGCTCTCGGCCACCTTCGACTATTGCGGCGCCGCTGGGTGGTATCTCCACGACGCCAACCCAAAGGCCTTTGACGAGCGGGCCAAGCTCGTGCTCGGTGTCGCCGAGACGGTCTACGAGCGGGCTGTGGTGATCCTCGCCTTGCTCGCCCTCTGGCCGCGGCGACTTGCCCGTGAGCGCCCAGGCCCGATCCGGTGGTTCCTCGCGGCGATCTTGCTGGCTGGGATTGCCTTCGCCTGCAGTCGGCACGGTTGGTTAGCTCACCTGGCGTTGCTGGTGACCTTGTGCTGGCGGCGCCCCGGACTGCTCAGAGCGCACCCCATTTATGGAGCGACTTGGGCGACCCTGGCTTGTGTGGCCGCCGTGCACGCTGTGTTTTTCGGAGCAGGGCGCTACCAGATGTTAGTCCTGCCCATGATGTGTGCTCTCGCCGCGCTCGGATTGGGACGAAGGGTTGGCCTTGCCCGAACCGTGAGCCGGTTGCTGCGCCGCTGAAGCTCAGCCGTTGGGAAGCGGCGGTCGTTCCCTCGTCGTGGCCCGTCTCACCCACAGCCAACGGTAGAGCCACCACAATCCCAGGACGAGTCCACAGCCCGCGGCGATCTGCCAGTAGAGCGAAGGGATGGGGAAGGGCGTGGGCCAGCCTGGGGAGAGCACCCACTTGCGCGTCTTGGCGATGGTCAAGAGGTTGAAAGCGGCGTGTAGCGCCATCGGCGGCAGAAGGCTGCCGCTGCCGTGGCGAGCGCAGCCCAGCGCCAGCCCCAAGCAGGCTGTCTGGACCACGCGAATGATGCCAGCGCCGCCTTCTTGATCGGCATGCATCCAGGCGAAGATCGCCGCGCTGACCAGGGTTGCGATGCCACCTTCGCAGAGATAGCGCCGCGCTGCGCGCAACCCCCGTCCCAAGGCGCCCTCTTTGAGTAGCTCTGGCGGTAGGGACTCGGCGGCAGGGGCGAAGCGCTGCGTCAACCGTCGCACTAGGGACCACAGCCCGCCTCGGAACATCAGCTCCTCGGCGATAGGCGTGAGCACCAAGGCCCAGACCAGGGTGGTGATCACGTGAGTGTGCACCAGCGCCCGCCCAAACTCGCCGGTGTTGCGCTCGACCGCACGGCGGCCGCCTCGGGCGAGCTCTTCGAGCAAGGTCGGCAAGGCGAGCTTGAACGCGAGATAGGCGCTCAGCACCAGCACGATGGGCGCCCAGAAGGTCGCCATGGCGATTGCGGCGCCGGTTGGGCGGCCTAGGCCCAGGTCGTCCCGTGGTGTGGCCAGCAGCCAGAAGCTGAGGCTCAGGCCCAAGGCCGTGCTCACGACCAGCACCAGGCTGAAGAAGCTCTGGAGGGTCAGCTGAGCGGCCAGCGCCCGGGGCAACAAGGGCGCCCCGTATTGGGCCATGGCTCGTGCTGCGCCCAGCCACACAGCCATCACGGCGAGGAGCACCAGCCAGTCACGCCGGTGGCTCGTCATGGGCTCTAGCCCGTCACGAGCGCCAGTTGCTTAGCCACGTGGTCGACGCCGTTCTGGAAGATGCGCAGGCCGTCGCCCCGCTCTTGCAGCACCCCTGCCAGCTTCTTTCGAGGCCACTGGGGATGGTTGTGGCCGTAGAGGTACGCGTCGGGATGGGGCATCAAGCCAAAGAGCCGGCCGGTGGGATCGCAGATCCCCGCAATGGCGTCGGGCGAGCCGTTCGGGTTGGCGGGCCACTGCTGGGTAGGCTCGCCCTGCTCGTCGACGTAACGAACCACGACCAGATGCTCGTCCTGCAGCCGGCTGAGCACGTCGCCCGTGGCGGTCACGAATTTCCCCTCGCCGTGGCGGGCGGGCAGGTCCATCGAGTCGATGCCTCGGGTCCAGACGCAGGGCGAGCTGGGATCGGCCCGAACGGTAATCCAGGCGTTGCGGTAGCCAAGCCGGTCGTTGGCGCTGAGCGTGGCTTGTTGGGTGCTATAGTCGCCGTCTAGACCGGGGAGCAGGCCGAGCTTGACCATGGTCTGGAAGCCGTTGCAGATGCCGAGGATGAGGCCACCGTCGGCCACGAAGCGCAGCAGATCGTCCCGCATCCGGTAGCGCAGGCGGTTGGCGTAGACCACCCCGCCGCCGAGGTGATCGCCGAAGGCGAAACCGCCGACCATGGCGAGCACGTGGTAGTCCGAGAGCGGTCGCCCGAGCCCTTCGAGCATGTCGGAAAGATGCATCAGGTCGGCCTGGGCCCCGCACATGGCAAACCCCTGGGCGGTTTCTTGCTCGCAGTTCAGTCCCAGCCCGGTGAGGACCAGGACCCGCACTCGCGACCCCGTTGGGGCGACATCAGAGGGCATCGAAGGTCTCCTTGTAGCGCCGCTCGAGATCATCCAATCCGGCGCGGATCACGGTCCGATCATGATGGCGCACTAGCAACTCTGGCCGGTCCGTTACGGTCCCCAGGCGGGCGCAGGCGCCTGGCGGAAGGAGGCGCTCCAGTGCTGCGCCGTGCTCGGGATCGACGGTCACCAGTAAGCGACCACAGGACTCGCTGAACAAGGCCGCGGCGCTGTGCAGGGCCGCGAGATCTGAGACTTGGTCCAAGTCCAGATCGAGGCCGAGCCTGCCGCCCAGGGCCGTACGGGCCAGGGCTATCGCCAGTCCACCGCGGGCCGGGCAGTGACAGGATTGGAGCAGCTCCCTTTCGATGGCGCGCTGCAGGCTGCGGTAGAGCGCCAGGTTCTTGTCGGGATGGACCTGCGGGACGTTGTTGCCAATGGCCTTGCCGAGGTGGCGATACAGCTCCGAGGCGCCGAGCTCGTCCGCTGTCGTTCCCAGCAGGTAGACGATGGCTCCTGGCGACTTGACGTCCACCGTAACTGCACGGGTCACATCATCGATCTTGGCGATGACGCTGAACAGCAGGGTGGGGGGAATGGAGATCTTCACTCCCCCCATCATCGAGTCGTTCTTCATCGAGTCCTTGCCCGAGATGCAAGGCACTCCATAGGCTTCGCAGATCTCGGCCAGGGCTCGGGTCGAGCGGACCAGCTGAGCCAGCTTGTACTCTCCGTCGGGGGTCTTGTCGCTCCGTACCGAGTCGGGCCAGCAGTAGTTGTCCAAGCCGGCCATGTGGTCGATTCGGGCGCCGGTGCCCACGGCCTTGCGTACCGCCTCGTCGACTGCCGCGGCGGTAGCAGCGCTCGTATCGATGTCGGCATAGAAGGGGTGGATCCCTTCGGAGAGGACGACGCCAGCTCGCTCGCCGTGTTCGACGAGGAAGACCGCTGCGTCGGAAGGGACGTCCCCGGCCACGCCTACGTAAGGCTTGACGACGCTCAGCCCCTTCACCTCGTGGTCGTAGTGGCGGGCCTTCTTCTCCCCTGAAGCCAGGTTGGGGCGGGCCATTAGATCGAGCAGCGTAGCGGTCCAGTCGTTCTGGTCCACCACGGTGGGTTCGGCGTGGTGGGGCGGGGACCAGCTGGCCGTCAAACGCATGGGCGGTAGCCCCTCGTGCAGCACATCGAGGGGAAGGTAGGCCACGGTCTGCTCGCCGTGCTGCACGTGGAAGTACCCAGAATCGGTGAACTCACCCAGATCGGTGGCTTCCACCTCACGCCGCTCGGCGAGCTCGATGAAGTCCTCGAGGTGCTCAGGCGGAACGCCCACCGTCATCCGTTCCTGGGCTTCGGAGATGAGAGTCTCCCAGGGGTCGAGACCGGCGTATTTGAGCGGTGCGCTCTCCAGATCGAGGCGAGCGCCCCCGGCGGCGGTGCACAGCTCGCCAACCGATGAGCTCAAGCCGCCGGCGCCGTTGTCGGTGATGGCGGCGTAGAGGCCTCGATCCCGCGCTTCGATCAGGAAGTCGAACATACGCTTCTGGGTGATCGGATCGCCGATTTGAACGGCCTGCACCGGTGAGGATTCGTCGAGCTCGGCAGAGGAGAAGGTTGCCCCATGGATGCCGTCTTTGCCGATCCGACCGCCACACATGACGATCCGGTCCCCGGGGCTGACGTATTTCTCGTGGGTGGGTTTGCCGCCGCATTCCACCGGCATGCGACCCACCGTGCCGCAATAGACCAGTGGCTTTCCGAGATAGCGATCGTCGAAGATCTCCCATCCCCGGCCGTAGGGGATCCCCGACTGGTTACCCCCCTCGATGACGCCGCGGTGCACGCCGTCTCGGATGCGCCGGGGGTGCATCAAGCCCTTGGGTACCGGACCGTCCCAGCGCGGATCGGCGAAGCAATAGCCCCACACGTTGAAGAGCAGCTCAGCGCCCCGGCCGGTGCCGAAGGGGTCACGGTTGACGCCGACGATGCCTGTCATGGCGCCGCCGTAGGGATCGAGGGCTGAGGGCGAGTTGTGAGTCTCCACTTTGTAGACCACATTCACTCGCGAGTTGAAGGCGATGACGCCGGCGTTGTCGTGGAAGACGGACACCAGCCAGCTGGCGCCGTCAGCAGCTTTCTGCCGCGCTCGGATCCGTTCGGTGGGCTCACGAATGTAGGTCTTGAACAGCGAGTCGATGGTCTCGGTCGGCCGGTTCGGCTCCTGGTAGGTGATGGTGGCGTTGAAGATCTTGTGTTTGCAGTGCTCGCTCCAGGTCTGGGCCAGGCACTCGAGCTCAACATCCGTCGGCTGGGGTCCCAACCCGACATGCTCCCGGGCGGTCAAGAAGCTCGGATCTTGGTAGGCCTTGCGGATGGCCTCCATTTCCTCGAGGGACAGCGACAGGATGCGTTCCCGAGAGATCTGCATGAGCTGGTCGTTGGTGCCGCTCAGATCGATGGTCTCCACCACCGGCGTGTGGCTGCCCACAATGGCGGGCACGCTGCGGTTGGGCTTGCTCTGTAGGTAGGCGTCCCGTGACCAGCTCTGGAAGCGCTCGATGACCTCGTTGGCGAGCAGCTCTGAGCCGATCCGTTGCGCATCGTCTTCGCTCACACCTCCGAGGAAATAGAGCCGCGAGGTGTAGACCGCTGCGCTCGGACCGAGCGGTCGCCCCAGCATGTCCTCCAGCAGCGCCAGGGCGCTCTTGCCGACGACGTCGGTCACGCCTGGCCGGAAGCCTACTTCCACCACCTGGTCGCAAGGCTCCGGGTCGAGTCGATCGATGGCCCCTTGCTGGGTGACCGGGTCGGTGAAGTGATCCCGGGCGCGCTCTGCCTCGGCGGTGCTCAGCTCGGCATCGACCAGGTAGACGTCGAAGGTCCGCAGATCTGCAGCCTCGATGGCCAGGAAGGAGCGAATCGTTTCGAGCACCGCCAGACCCCGGGGGTCCGGGACGCCAGCCCGGTAGCCGACCTCGATGCGGATGGGCATGATGCGATCGTGCTAGCGGAGGCTGGCTTCGGGGTCGAGAGGGACGGGCTCCGGCAGTGACAGCATCATGATGGTCCCGGGGCGTCAGTGACCAGATCGTGACGCACTTTCAGCTCTCAAAGACGTCGGATTAGTTCAGAACAACGGAGAGTCCAGCCATGAAGAAAATCCTGCTTCCCCTCGCTTTGGCCATTCTTTGCAGCGCCTGCCCGCAACCAGACCAGGCCTCCCCAGCCCCCGTCGTGTCGCTGGACGAGCGGGCCCCGGGCGCCTCTGACGGCACCACCGATTCGGCCAAGAGTGCGCCGGTCATCACGCCTCGGCCGACCTCGGCCGTGGCCTTCGACCTGGGCAAAGGTATTGGGCCCATACAGCTCGGTATGACCCGGAGCGAGCTGGATGCGCTCGGCCTGCCCGTCGAGGAGGGGAGTTACGATTTGCGGGTCGGTCCCTACCGGCTGTTGATGGACGGCGGGAAGGTCAGCTTCATCGAGATTGAGCTGGCCAAGCTGAAGGACGGAATGCTCATCGGTGGTCAGCTCGTGTTGGCCACCGAAAGGGACATCGAGCGGATCGCCAAGCTGCTGCCCGGCTGTGGCAAGCTCGACATCCGGCTGGGCGGTAACGTCATCGAGTGCGCTGGTGGCACCGCCATCGTGGCCGCCGCCGGACCTCCCGGTATCGTCCAGCTCAAGCTGCTGACCAAGGAGCACGTCAAGCGCCTGCAGCCGCCGCCGGCCCTCACGTCATCGCCCTAAACGTCGCTGATGTCGCACGGGCGGGCCTGCCGACTACTTGCTCAAGTAGCGCAACAGAAGCTGGACCACCTCTTGTAGGAGTGCTGCCTGATCCACGCCAGCGGGGGCGTCGTGAACCAGCCAGCGGGTCAGATGGGCGGTCGTCTGACCCAGTACTGCGGCCATGGCGGCGTGGTCGCCGTCACGCACATCGGTGCGAGCTGCTAACAGGTCGTTCACTTGACGAGCCTGGGCGGTTTCACCCATTTCGTCCTTGTGAGAGTCCTCACCGGCCGGGGACTCTCGAAGCACCGCTGCCGAGAGTGCCTTGGTGAGCGATGGGTTCGCCTGGTGCAGCGCCACCAGCTCGGTGAGGAA
>JAUVCD010000016.1 GCA_030590865.1 Myxococcales bacterium
CATGCTCGCCGTGCCAACGGACTGATCCATGCCCAGCCCCTCGAGGACCACACCCGCCAACAAATCCCGGAAGCCCCGCCGCAAGAAAGGGGCGGCAAAGCCCTTGACCGGGGTGCCGCCTCATAGTCGAAACCGTGAGCGGAGCGAGCGAGGGCCAGAAACTAGCTGTCGTCTTCGTTCGAGGCCCAGGCTGCGCTGGCTGCGAGCTTGAAGGCTGCTAAGACGTCGGGAGTGAGGTGGCTCAGGGCCCGCTCGAGATCTAGCGGTCCGTCGATGTCGGGCAGATCGTTCATCACGGCGGTGAATAGCTCGTACTTGCGGGCCAGATCGCCCAGTCGCGCGCGGAGCACGTCGGCTTCCGACCCTTCGGCATCACCGATCTGGCCGAGGGCACGACGGGCCAGCGCCCGCAGATCGGCCACCACGGTGCGGAGACGGGCGACATAGGCGCCGATGATGACGTCTGGGTAAGGACCTCTGAGTGAGTACAGATCGTGCCGAATGCCTGCCTCGCGACGGCGCTGCACGATGCCCAGGGCCTCGAGCCCCTTCAGGTTGTTGAAGACGTTGCTCTTGCTGCGCTCGAGCAAGACGCAGAGCTCATCCATCGACCGGGGGCCGTCGGTCAGATAGAGCGCCGCCACGACCTGCCCACCGAGCCGGGTGATCCCAGGGAACGAGGCGGCGATTTCCGCTCCGACGCCCTCGAGGAGCTCTTTGCGAGCCTGCACCACCCGATCACTGGTCACAACCACATGTCTCCACACAGACCGGCGTGTGGCCCCCGCGGCTGACCACGGAAGAAATCCACCGGACAGCCCAAAGGTCGACCAATCATCTCGATCACTTCGAGGGCGATGGGGCTGGTCCAGTCACGGGCACCATCGATCCGCAGCCGAATGATGCCACGGTCATCGATGAACCAGGTCTCCGGATATAGGGTCGTGCCGAAAAGATCGGTCACCACCTCGTAGTCCGGGTCGAACAGAATGGCGAAAGGCGGCTCACGACCCCCGAGCGCCGCCGCCAAATCGGCGGCGATGGCCTCGGGGCCCGAGTCAGTGCACAAGGTGACCACCTTGACGCCGTCCTGGGCCACCAACCGCGCAAACTCAGCCAAAGATGGCAGCTCTCGGAGGCAGGGCTTGCAGCTCTTCGTCCAGAAATTCAGAACGACGGGCCCGCTGCCGAGCAAGGAGGAGAACCTCACCGGCCGGCCTTCCAAATCCGGCAGCTCGAAGTCGGGCACCGAGCGGTTGCGGCCAGCATAGGCGGGTCGCAACTGACACAGGCTGGCGCAGGCAGCCCGCCGATGGTCCGCCTGGCCCGCCCGGACAAACGAGTAGGCGCCGAGGGATGCGGCCATGATGAAGGCGATCTGGGCAAGCTGTCCCCATCTCATCGCCGCTCTCCTATAGCACAGCCTGGGTCACCTAATATTGGATGCCACTCAGCGAGCACCGAAGGCTCGCTTGAAGTCGCCAAACCGGCCGCCAGCTTGGACCGCCGCCTGGACCGCCAAGCCCTCGGCTGCGCCCCCCTGGGCGAGCACGTGCTCCACCCACGCCCAGCGCACGCTCACCGGTCGTAGCTCAACGCGGCCACGCAGCCCTCGGCGCAGCTGAGCGATGCGCCGTCCGATGACGTCGATACCCGCAAAGGGCTGTCCGTCCAGCGGCGTGTTGCGTTTGGCGCAGAACGGGGCGACCGCCAGCGCCGTCGGCACGATCCGCGACAGTTCAGTAACGGTCCGCACACATTCGTCCACGTCTTCCGCCGTCTCGCCCGGCACGCCGAGCATCAGATAGAGCTTGAGGCGCTTGAGCCGATGGTGTCGCGCAAGCTCGGCGGCCCGTATCAACTGGTCGACCTGCGTGTGACGGTCGAGGGTCTGTCGAAGCCTCTGGCTGGCCCCGTCCATCGCCGTGGTGAGCGTGCGGTACCCGGCCTCTCGCAACGCCGCCACGAGATCGTCGTTCAGTCGCTCGGGGCGCAAGCTCGACAGCCCAACCTGGGCCCCCCGGGCCGCGAGTGTCCGGACGATGGTCAGGATGCCGGGGTGATCACTCACTCCGGCTCCAACCAGCCCTACCCGTTTCGCGTCACCGGGGATGAGGTCGAGCAGACGAGACGCATCGACCACCCGCATTCCCGAGTTGGTCGTGCGCCTCATCACACAGTAAGCGCAGCCTCGGGAGCAGCCTCGGACCGCTTCGACCAGCAGCATGTCGGACAGCTCGGTGGCTGGCGTCTGGATGGGAGCCATCGCAGGCAGCAGCTCGTCGGCGCACTGGGCAAGGGGCGGCAGCTGGTCACCGTGGTGGGCAGGGACCCACAGGTGAGGGACTTGCGCCAAAGCTGCCAGGGCCTGGTCCCGACTGTCGGCGTCACCGATCATGCCCAGCACTTCTACGGCCAGGGCATCGGCCTCACCCATGACGACGGCGTCCACAAAAGGAGCCAAGGGAAGAGGGTTGGAAAAGGTCAGCGGCCCACCGGCGAGGATCAATGGGTGGCCATCGTCCCGCTGGTGACGCAATGCCGGGATGCCACCTCCCTCGAGCAGCTGCACCAGGCCGGCGATCTCGAGCTCGTAAGCCACCGACAAGGCCACGATCGGAAAGTCACCCAGGAGGCTGAGCCCCTCGTAGGACCACGGGCCGTGCTCCAGTGGCGCCATGCCGGCGTCATCGGGCAGAAAGAACCGTTCACAAGCCATGCCTGGCTGGGCCTGAATGGTCTTGTAGATCTGCAGCAAGCCGAGCGAGCTCATCCCGACGCGGTAGGTCGAGGGGCAACACAGCGCGACCCGCAAGGGCGCCTGTTTGTCGATCCGGCCACGCTCGAGCGCCAAGCGTTCCCGCACGAGCTGAGCGAATCGTTCCCGTCGCATCAAAGGCCGTCCCGGTCAGGACCCCTGGCGGCGGTGGGGCATGTGGCGAAGCTGGTCACGGTGGGCTCGAGACATTGTAAGGCCGAGACCGCCGGCGGGCGACTCACTTGGGCCACCCTCGCTGCACTGTTGGATGCTCTTGAACGAAGGCTACAGTCGTGTACGGTGCGCCGGATGATGACCGAAGCCGCTGTTGCCGACACCTCGAAAAAGACCGTCACCTTCGCGGGAACGACCTACGATATTCAAGAACTGGGCGATGATCGCTACACCGTCCTGCTGGCAGGTGTTCCCATCGGGCGCATCGTGTTCTGCTTCGGTTGTGCCAACGGAGTGTCCGAAGGCGACTCGCTCAGCGAGGATGATGTGACCGCCATCGGCGAGGCCTGGTTCGCCGCCCTAGGCTAAGAGCGATCTGCCCTTCGCCATCAGCGGCTCCAGTGCGAGTCGTCCGCCACAGGCGCACCGCCAAGCTCGAGCCGCTGTCCGCTGGAGGCGCCTTTGGGCCGCTGGAACCCCTCACTGTTGCAACGGTGAAATGCAGATGTGCAAGCTTGGCCCTCGACAGCAGCCGCAACTCCGCGAAACCCGGCACCGAAAGTTTGGCACCGTTCGTGCAAGCTTAGAACTCACTAGCGTCGCGGTGGAGGACCCCCCCCCTTTCCACTTCGACGCTGTTTTTTTTTGCCTAGTCCTCCCCGGCTGAGCCCCCGGCGAGACCACCGCTGCCGCCCTGGCCGCCAGTGGCCCCTTCGCCGCCCACGCCGCCCACGCCGCCCACGCCGCCCCCTCCCCACTCGGGGCTGATGCCGCCAGCGCCATTGCCGCCGACAGCACCACCGGTGCCGCCAGTGCCGCCACCTCCCCACGGACCAGGGTCCCCACCGGCGAAGTAACCGCCCAAGCCGACACCACTGCTGCCCGAGCTGGCCCCGCCGGAGCCACTGTTCTCCACCACCGACCCGGAGCAGGCCATGGTGCCGCCGGCGCAGGCTACCGCCAGTACGAAGGCGCTGGCCGTCAAGCGGGGATAGGAAGGCTGGGACCGACGGTTGCGAGGGCGAGCGGGGCGCTGGTTCAGAGGGGACATCGATGGGCTTCTCCTAGGCTCTCGTCGTGCAATCCCCACGCCAGCCGCCAGGTCCCGTTATCCATGGGGAATTTGTCGTCTGGGCGGCGCCAATGTGCCAACTTGGGCCACCTAGACGGAAAAGCGTGCAACGGTTGCACCGACCGCGGGCCCAGCTGTACTTCTGCTGCCGACCGTCTGGCCCCCCCACCGCTAGCGCCTATGTTGCGCCGCGCCCATGTCGGCGGACTCTGCCACGGCTTTCCTCGTCCCGAGGTGTCCACCGATCCGAAGCAGAATCAATCACGGCCATGATCTCCTGGCGCGGCCACTGGCATGTCGTCCACCTCCATGGCTTCAAGTAAGCTGCCAGGCCCTGAGGGAGACGATCGGATGACCACGAAACAAGTGCCGAGCACCATGGCCCGCATCTTTGGCAAGCCTCGCGGGCTGATCGGCATGATCCACGTCGGCGCCTTGCCCGGGACGCCGGCGCAGCGCCGGTCGCTGGAGGCCGTCACCGCACAAGCCGTCGCCGAAGCGCGGCTGCTCACCGATGCGGGGTTCGACGGCATGATGATCGAGAACATGCACGACCGCCCTTACCTCAAGCGGGTCGTAGGTCCGGAGATCGTCGCGGCAATGGCGTGCATCGGCCAGGAGGTGAAGGCCGCAACGCCGCTCCCGCTCGGCGTCCAGGTGCTCGCAGGAGCGAACCAAGCCGCCCTTGCGGTGGCCCTCGCCGTGGGGGCGAGCTTCGTGCGGGTGGAGGGTGCGCTCTTCGCCCACGTGGCTGACGAGGGGTGGATGGATGCCGACGCGGGAGAGCTGCTGCGGTACCGTCGTCAGATCGGCGCCGACCGGATCGCAGTCTTCGCCGACATCAAGAAGAAGCACAGCGCCCACGCCGTCACCGCAGACGTCGATCTCGTCGCCACCGCCCGCGCTGCCGAGTTCTTTCTCGCCGACGGTGTCATCGTCACCGCTGGCGAGACGGGCCAGGCGGCGGCGCCCAAAGACGTGGAGGCCGCGGCCCGGGCCATTGGGCTTCCTACGCTCGTCGGCTCAGGCGTCACGGCCGACAACGTCGGCGACTACCCCCGAGCGGCAGGCCTCATCGTGGGCTCCTGTCTCAAGGAAGGCGGGCGCTGGAACGCGCCCATGGACATCCGGCGACTCGATGCAATGAAGACCGCCTTCGACGCCACCGCCCGCTGAGCCCAACCCGCCTTGGCCCTCCTTGGGCGGTCGCACACGGGCCGTTGGACCCATGTCGTTCGCCGCTAGCGGCAGTCGCAGGTGGCGTGCCACGTCCCGGGATGGCGGCGGCATGCGAGCTGCCTCTGGCCCGGCGGGGCCAGGTCGCAAAGCGACTTGGGGCAGTCGCTTGCTTGGTCGCAGACCACGGCACTCATGCCGGCGTCGGCACGCTGGCAAAAGGAGCGGAAGTGGGCGGTGCGGCAAAGCTCGCCGAGATGACAATCGGCATGAGTCACGCAGGCGATGTCTAGGATCGGACGGCCCTGGACACGCCACTGCGCGACCTGGGTATCCGCGACGCATGCGAGCCGTCCGGTGTTCGGATCGGCGACCTGACAGGTGTGGGTCATGAGGTTGCAGCGGGTGGTGCCGCACTGCACCTCGGCGTGCTTGCGGCACTTGCCCTTAGCGCAGACTTCGCTCCGGTCACGGCAAGACCGATCCGCCGTGCACACCTCCCCGTAGCTGCAGCTGAGCTGAGTCTTCTCGGCCGCCTTGCAGATCAGCGCAGAGGCGCCGCTGAACAGAAATTCGTCGCAGCAGAGCTCACCGCTGGCGCAATGGGCCGAGCTCCTGCAACGGGCGATCTCGTCCACGTCGATGGGTTGTGGACGCTGGCTGCAGGCCTCGATCTGGGAGCTCAGCAGCTGGATCGAGTCAGGCGGAGCGGGCGCAGCGTTGGGCGAGCAAGCGAAGCGCTCTCCCTGAGCGCAGCAGGACTCCTTTCCGACCTGGCAGCGCAGCTCGCCGCAGGCAAAGGAGGCATTCGGGTCGGCTGGGCGATCGGCGGTTGGCGACGGCTCCCCCGGCGCCACGACTGCACTGGACCCAGCCGATGGCACCGAAACCACCGTGGTGGGGGCGCGCTCACCACGGGGCGAACCGCAGGCCACGCCCCACACCAGCGACAGCCCGGCACCCCACAGCAACCCGGATCGCATGACGGTCATGAGCCGCATTGCCAGCGCTGCAGGTGTTTGTCGAATTCGCATTTCGGCAAGGACGCGCTGCTGATGGCGGTGCCGGCGTCGCGGACGCTCTGGGGATAGCTCTTCTGGAACCCCCGCTCCTTCACGCATCGAGTGAAGGTGCCAAACTGCGCCGCCGGGCCGGACACGGCGAGAGCGCTGACCGAGCCGTCTGGGCGGAACGACACGGTGGCGGTCGCCGAGGAGCCTGCCTTGGAGTAGTGGCATTCGCTGCAGGTGCGCCAGCAAGCGACCATCTTGCCCTCCAGGCCGGCCGCCGCCGGCGCCCTCGCCTTTGTTGAAGTGGTGGCTGTCGGGGTGGCTGTCGGGGTGGTCTTCCCAGGGGGCGGCGGCGGAGGTCCCACGACTTTGGGAGGCCGGCCGGCAATGACCCGAGCACTCGATGAGCCCGCTGACGAGGCCGACTTGGTGGTCGTCGCTTTCGAGGCCTTGGGGCGGTCGTCGTCATCCGCCTCGTCGCGATACGACGAGCGTTTCTTGTCGGCCCCAGTCGGCCAAACAGTGACGAGAGCAACCGTGACGACGACTCCCAATCCCAAAACAGCGAGCGCAGCCAGCACCCAAATCCACCCGCTCTTGCGCGGCGCCACCTGGCTGCTCGCCGGCACCAAAGGAGCATGCGGGGCGAGCTGCGTCGGGGCGTCGCAATAAGAGGCAGACTGCCCGGAAACGGCCGCAACGCCAGATACGGCTGCCGTTGCCGGGGGTCCTGCGGCTTGCCCGTCGGCGCCGAAGGAAGCGACAGGAGGACCTGTTGGCGGCTGCGCGAGCATCGCTTGGCCACCGGCGATGGCCTGAAAGCTGTCCGCCAGCTCGCTCACGCTCTGGAAGCGCTGCGCGATGTCGGAATGAAAGGCCCGCGCAAACCAGGCGTCGAAGGCCGCCAGCGGTGGCGCCACCTGGCTGGGCGGTGTGTAGCGAAACGCAACCACGGCAGACAGCACCATCCCCAAGGTCTCGCCGGCGAAGGCCGGCCGCCCGAGCATGGCTTCGTAGGCCACCCCGGCTAGCGACCACCCATCGGCACGTTGATCCGCGCTGCGGGCATCGCCAATCGTCTCGGGGCTCATGAATTGGGGCGAGCCGAGAAAGGCCCCGGTGGCGGTGACGCCGTCGGCAGTGGGACCGGTGCGCTTGGCGATGCCGAAGTCCAGGACCTTGGCGAACAAGTCGTAGGCGGTCGTCACCAGGAAGATATTCCCGGGCTTGATGTCCCGATGCACAATGCCGAGCTGGTGCGCAGCAGCCAGTACCTGCGCCACCTGGGCCACCAGCTTGGACGTTTGCCCGAGGTCCAAGTGCCCTCCACGCTGAAGCCGCTCCTTGAGGCTCTCTCCCTGCAACAGCTCCATCACGATGTAGGGCGTGCCGCTGTCCGTCACGCCGTGATCGAACATCTGCACCACGTGGGGGCTCTTGATCTGAGCCGCCACGCTGGCTTCGGCCCGAAAGCGAGTCAGCGTCTCGCCTTCGCGGTCAGCCACTTCGGCGGAGATGAACTTCACGGCAACGCGGGTGCTGAGACCGAAATGGTCGGCGACCCAAACACTCCCCATCCCGCCCCGGCCGAGCTCTTCGACCAGGCAGATGTTGCTCGTAACGTAGGCGCCAGGCGCAACATCCATGGCCGTCAAACCCCTCTTTTCACGATGGCCTCTCGCTGCGCGGCGAGGGTAACACAGCACCACGACGACCTGAGCCGTTCGGAGCTGAGCCGCTGCGCCGCACGGCGCGCCCTCGAACAGCTGAGATGGGTGCTAGGGCAGATAGGCCGAGTGCTGCGACCAGTCGCCGTCGGGGTAGTGGAAGAGCAGCAGACCACCGTCTGAAAGAAAGTCGACCACCCCGGTGCAGATGGCGGGATCGAGGCCGGCACACCCCCAGGTCGGGGCGCATTCACCCTGGCTGTTCACGTAGCTATCGGTCGAGCCATCCCAGGGGTGCACCACGATCGCCCGGGAGCGAACGTTGTCGTTGTAGCCCGGCTCGAGCCCATCCATCCGCATCGAGTAGCCGAACGAGCCGGTGTAGGTCTCGGCGCCCTGCATCAGGCCCAGGCTGGACTGATGCGATCCGGACACATTGGAGAAACTGACGGCCCAGCCCGAATCGTTGGGATCCGAAGACATCTCGCCATGAGCCACGTAGGTGTGGTGCACCAGCACACCTGAGGCCAGGCTCAGGATCCACAGCCGCCGCTGGTCGGAGCGCAGCGAGAAATCCGTGACCCCGTAGCCGAAGTGCTCGGCCTCACCAGCGGCCCAGGCCGTGTCGAAGGCCCATAGCGCATCGGCAGCCACGCCGGCATTCAGGCCCATGGCCGTCAGATCGGCCACCGTGGTGAGCCCAAAAGTCAGGGTGTAGGAGCCATCGTGAGCCGGCCCGCCATCTTCGACCCAGGTGTCGGCGGTCACCCAGTACCGTCCCGCGGCAAGCAGCGCGCCGGCTCGCCAGTGTCCCCGGTCCAGACAGGTTCCGGCGTCCAGCTCTTGGAGCAGGTGCACGTCGATGTCCACGCCTGGGCCCAGCTGCGCCTCGGGCAGCTCGAGGGCCAAGAAGCCGTCTGCAGGAACATCGACCCGGTAGATCACCTCGGGCCCCGACTCGTTGGTGGACGGACTGCACGAGTAACCGTCGAGCTGATCCGACGAGGCCCCAGTGGTCGTCGCCGAGTGGGTGTAAGGAAACTCGGTCACACAGATGACGCCATCCGGGCAGTCCGCGACGGCGCCCCCATAGCCACCCGTCCCGCCCAGGCCGGTGCCCCCAATTCCGCCCATCCCGCCCAGGCCGGTGCCCCCATCGTGGGCCGCGCCACCGTCGTCGTTAGCCCCTGAGCCGGCGGTGCCGGATTCGGTTTCCGTGGCGCAGCCCAACAAGGAAACCGCAGGCCACAAGAGGATCACGAACAGGAACAGCAGGGTGGCGTGGGCAGCGCGACGCATGAAAACACCGCTCAAGAAAAAGGGACGCTGACTGGTGCGCTACGCCAACGGCGCGGCAGGCTCATAGCCTACCACGTAGGCTCCCGCTGCGCGGTCGCACCTATCTACTGGGTCCATTGCTGACCCACGCCGTCGGTCTCCCAGACCACAGCACCGCCGCGGTCAGTACGGAGCACCTGGGCGCCCACTGCTGCAAGGGTCGCCAAGGTGCGTCGGTGAGGATGGCCAGAGCGATTGCGCACGCCGCATGAGATGGCGGCCACCGTTGGCGACACGGCGGTGATGAAAGCCCGGCCCGTCGAGGTACGGCTACCGTGATGTCCCACCTTGAGGAAGTCGACGCGCAGCGCCGCACGATGTTGGGCCAGCAGGGCCTGCTCCTGAGCATGTTCGGCGTCACCGACCAGCAGCGCCGCCCGAGACCCGAAGCGAAGCAGCAGCACCACTGAGTTGTCGTTGGCCCCATGAGCAGGATCGAAGGTCGGACAGGGCGACAGCACGCTGACCTCTGCGCCGCCATAGCGCCTAGCTCCGCCGCAAAGCGTAGCGGTCGACCGGACCGTCACGCCGCGGGCTGTCAGACCAGCAAGCCACCGCGCCACCGGCCCATCCGGCTGCTGGGCAGCACTGAACCCAGTGTCCCAGACCTCGGGGACCGCGAGCTTCTTAAGGGTGGACTGTAACCCGCTGTAATGGTCGGGATGGGGGTGAGTGAGAACAGCCACGTCGATCTGCTGGCGTCGTCGCCAGCTCAAGGCGCGCAGCACGACGCGCTCACCGATGTCCACCGGACTGCCCACCAGCCCGCCACCATCGACGAGCATCAGCTTGCCGTCCGGCAGATCGACCAACAAGGCATCGCCTTGCCCCACATCAAGCACCGTGATGCGTAGCTGGCCATGAGGCGCGCCCTGATGAATGGCGACGAGCTCCAACACGACGAGGGTCACCACCGCAGCAATCGAGCTGATGATGCGCCGGGGCACGGTCCACAGGGCGACGGCGCCCACTGCAGCCACCGCAAGCTGCCAGTGGGTCGGCGGCGGCAGCTCGAGGATCGCCGCCGCTGGCTCGCTGGCCGCGTGAGCCACCGCTCGCACCGCTGCAAGGGCCCCGCCAGCCAGCAGCGCGGCCCCTTGCTCCGCCGCCGGAGACCACCACAAGACGGCGTGGACGAGACACAGCGGTAGAGCCAACAGCTCGCCAACCGGTGCCGCCAGCACGTTGGCTGCTACTCCGAGCAGCGGCAACTCGGAGCCAATCATCAGCAATACCGGCGCGCAAGCGCTCATCGCCGCCACCGTGGAGAACATGGCCGTGCCGAGCCCGCGAAGCACCCAATCCCTCCCCTTGGCCCAGCCTTGGATGGGCCGATGACCCACGACGAGACCAGCCGTAGCTGCGACCGAGAGCAAGAACGATAGGTCGCAGATCGCCAGCGGCTCGACCATCGAGCCAGCGATGAGCGACAAGGCGAAACACCGCAGCCCACCGGGCCGGCGCCCAGCAGCACGGGTGACCATGGCGAAGGTCAACATCGCCGCTGCCCGATAGGCCGACCCACCCCCGCCAGCGAAGTCGGCATAAAGCCACACCAGCGGCACGCAAAGGCCGGCGGAGATCCGACCGACATCCAGCCGGGCGGCGAGGCTCCGAAAGCGTGCCAACAAGGCGCGCAGCCCACGCCCGAAGGCCACGACAGCAATCACCAGATGGGTCCCTGAAACGGCGAGCAAATGGGCAAGCCCGCTGAGCCGAAAGGCGTCACGCTCAGAGCGACCGAGATCGCTCTCGCCAAGCACGAGGGCCCTTGCGAAGGGTGCGAGGTCGGGAGCGAAGGTAGCCTCGATCCGGCGGCGCACCGACGCCCGCGCTCGATCGACCCAGCTCGACATCGACGAGCCTCGCTCGAGACGCTGTAGATCGACCACCCCCCCGCTGGCCGCCACGCCGGTGAGAGCCAAACGGATCCTCGGATCAGGCAAGCCGGGATTGTCGAACAGATGGACCGGCGCCAGATCGGTGACCAACAGCAGCACATCACCGCGAGCCAAGGACTCGGGGGCACCATAGAGCCGGGCACGAAACCCACCGTCCAGCCGCCGTCCATCACAGTCGCCACCCAACAGCTCGACGTCGACACGAGCTTGATGACGGGCCTCCAGTGGGTCGCCAGGCGAGCGATTGCTCCCCTGGTCGCGAAGCACGATGGGCGATCGCCTGACCACCGCCCGCACCGCGCAGCGCGGCGGGGGAGTGAGCTGTCCGATGGCGGTCTCATGCAGCTCGGCCGCTTCCTCGAGGGACCAGGCCGCGCGCCCCGCAGCGACCGCCACTAGTACCAGTGCCAGCACAACCAAGCGGCGGGACACCCACCGCGACAGCAGTAGCGCGGCGCCAATCGTCGCGGCCGCGGCAGGCAGCGGCGCAAGGGCCACCGGTGCACCAGCGGTGACGGCCAAAGCGACTAACAACACTCGATCACATCTCGGCTCGTCGTTCATCACAGAGGGGAAAGCACGCAATCGACGGGCCAGGATCACCACCTATGATCTCGCCCAGTTGGCGAGGTCCAGGGTGGCGGCCGCCAGTGCAGCGGCTGGCGGCCGCCACCGCCTGTGCTATCTGGTGGCTCCGGGCTCATGAACCTCCGCTTGCGCCACGCCTTGGCCGCCTGTCTGGTCGGCCTGGTTGTTCTGCTAGCCCTCGCCAATGACAGCGAGGCAGCGCCGCGGCGAAAGCCCGTGACCCACCGGGTCTGCAAGGGGCAGACGCTGGGCAAGATCGCCAAGCGCTACAACGTAGCTATCGACGCCATCTGCCACGCCAGCGGCATCAAACGCCGTCAGCCCCTCCGCTTGGGCCAGCCTTTGTGCATCCCGACGCGGAACGACGAAGGCGGAGAGCAGGCACGAGCGTGGTGCGACAAGCAGGCAGGCAAGCCAGCGAAGAAGACCAAGAAGAAGTCCCCTGGCAAGGGGGAGGTCCGCTGGCACCGGGTCTACAAAGGGCAGCACCTGGGCATGATCGCTCGGCGCTACAACGTGACCGTCGAAGCCATCGTCGCGGCGAACGAGATCTCCAAGCGGGCTCCCATCATTCCAAGCCAGCAGCTGATCATCCCGGCGCGGAACGACCTGGATGGTAGCCAGGCTCGCAAGCTGCTCGACGCCGGACCACCCGCGGAGGCAGAGGTCGGAACAACGGGCAAGCGCAAGAGCTGGACCCGTTACGCCAAGCGGCCGAAGCGCCGCCACTTCATCCAAATCGGCGGCCGCATGGGCCGCGAATGGAAGGGAACCACGCTCACCAAAGGCGGTCGGGTGCGCAGTGAAGCCAAGAAAGCTCTACGCCGTGTCTTGGCGACCCGCGATGGCCAAGAGATCGCCATCGACCGACGGTTGATCCAGCTGATCACCCGGGTGAGCGACAAGTTTGGCGGACGCCCCATCAATGTGGTGAGCGGTTACCGATTAGGCACGACGTCGCGCAGCTCGCGGCACCGCCACGGTCGGGCCATCGACTTTGCCGTCGTTGGAGTACCGAATCGAGTCGTCGCTGACTATGTGAAGACCTTCGACAAGGTGGGCGTGGGCTACTACCCCAACTCGACCTTCCTGCACCTCGACGTACGCAACCAGTGGACCCACTGGATCGACTACGCTGGCCCAGGACAGCCGCCCCGCTACGCGGGCTTCTGGACTCGCCGCGGGCGGGCCAAATAGTCCCTGAGCCACCGGCCTGGACCGACACGGTTGGTGCTCGACCGGCGACCCGGGACCCGGCGGTTTATGGCGACCGGCGAGCAGGGTGGCGTAGTCCAAAGGCTCGGAATCGGCGGCTGCCCACCGGCCAGAACGACCCAGGTGACAGACCCACCGTGGTCCTGTAGCTTATAAAGAGGCGTTTCTTGAAAGCTAGGCGGATCAATCCATGAAAAATCGGATTCCTTTTGTTGCTGCGGCGTTCTCATTGGTGGTGGTAGGCGGCTTCGCCTACGGCTGCAGTAACACCGGCGACACCGGCGAGACCGGCGAAGGCGGTAACGGCACCAGCACCAGCAGCGGCACAGGTGGTGGCGACGGCGGTGGCGGCGCCACCGGCACCGGCGGATCGGCCGGAGCCTGGAACTTCGACGCCGGCAACAACGACTCGGGCAGTGGCGGCGCCTGCGCCGACGTGGTCGTCGAAGGCAACCCGACCACCAAGCCTGGCGACATCATCTTCGTCATCGACAACTCGTGCTCGATGAACGAGGAGATCAACTCGGTCGAGCAGAACATCAACGTCAACTTCGCTCAGATCATGGCCACCAGCTCGGTCGACTACCGAATCATCATGCTCACCGACCACGGTGACGTCTATTCAGGCGGCTCCTACCCGGTCTGCATCGGCCCGCCCTTGGGTACCGGCAACTGCAGCGGGGCGCCTGGCGAGGTGGCCAACCAGTTCTACCACTACAGCTACTTCGTCCAGAGCCACGACTCGCTCTGCATCATCCCCAACTCGCTCTACGGTCCTAACAACGGCGGCCTGGCCGACGAATTCAACCTCTACCCAGACGGTTGGAACGCCATGCTGCGCACCGAGGCCGTCAAGGTGCTCGTCGAGATCACCGACGACGGCATCTCTTGCACCTGGAACGGTACCAACTTCAACGACTCAGACCAGATTGCGCCAGGCCAGCAGGTGGCCGTCGACTGGGACCAGACGATATTGGGCCACGGGCCAGCCCAGTTCGGCACCCAGGCCAACCGCAACTACATGTTCTACAGCATCGTGGGCATGCCGCCGAAGTCCAACCCGCTCGAGCCCTACACCGAGTTCGAGCCAGTCGTGACCGGCACCTGCCAGGGCGGTGTCGGACCCGGTACGGGCTACCAGTGGCTCAGCAAGGGCACCCACGGGTTGCGCTTCCCGGTGTGTAGCTACCAGAGCTACGACTCGGTCTTCCAGGACATCGCGGCTGGCGTCATCGTCGGCACTCAGGTGCCCTGCGAAATCGAGATCCCCGAACCACCACCGGGCAAGGAGTACAACTACGACATGGTGTCGCTGCTGTGGACGCCCGGCGGCGGGTCCACCGAAGAGTTCAGCCAGGTGCCGAGCCTGGCAGCCTGCGGCACCGACGACGACAAGTTCTACATCGAGGACAACCTCATCAAGCTGTGCCCGGCAGCCTGCGACAAGATCGAGGCTGACATGGACGGCACGCTCCAGGTCAAGATCCCCTGCGACGCCATCTCCTGATGACCTGACGCCCAGCGCCCCTGATCTGAGGGGTCACCAGCCCGCACCGCCTGCCTCCGCGCCGGCGGCTGCGGGTTTGCTGGTTCTGGCTCCAAACGTGGCGTCGAGCGGCTCAGCACGGCAGCGCTCCAGCTCCCGTCGCACCTAGACCTGCCTATTTGCTGTTTCGCTGTAACAGTCTGCAGCGATAGCGACTCTACAGACGAACGCGTGGCGCCGGTTAAGGGTGCCGCTATCCCATCTGTTGAGAATCACATGGATCCAAGCTGGCTGAACAACATGTTTCTGGCTGCCGCCCTCACCGCCGGGCTCTACGGCTCGTGGCGCTGGCTGAGCGGAGCTTCCTCATCTTTGGCTCGTGACGAACGTCTCACTCGAGAGCTCGCCGACCGAGCCGTGCTGCTCGACGTCCGGACACGAGCCGAGTTCGCCGGGGACCACCTCTCTGGGGCACGGAACATACCCCTCAATGAGCTACCCACGAGGATGCGACAGGTCGGATCCAAACGCCGACCGGTGCTCGTCTATTGCCTGTCGGGAGCTCGCAGCCGGGGCGCCAGGCGGCAGCTAGAAGCGGCTGGTTTCGAGACGGTGATCGATCTGGGAACCCAGCGCAGCGCCCGGAGCACACTGGCGCAGCTGCGCATGCCGGCAAACGGAGCGTCCGACGCCGCCACCGAACGGTAGCGAGTCGGGCCCCGCCGGTGCTCTCGGCAGGCTAGTCAGGCTGCTAGAGATGATAGAGCAGCGCAAAGCTACCGGCGAAGATGTCCCAGGGGCTGCCGTACCACGACGTGCCGAAGGCAGTCTCGGTCTGAACCGTCTCAGCGTCACCGATCCGGCCGAGCCGCCGCCGAGACTCGAAGCGGACGCCCCAGGCGGACTGGATGGACAGCTGGGGCACGTCGATGAAGCCAAAGCTGAGCTCGGCGCCCACCCGACCGCCGACGCCAAAGACGAAACCACTGAGCTGCAGGTCGAGGGCCTCACCGGTGGTGCTCAGCTCGAAGTCCTTCAGGGTGCTGCTGCTGTAGCCGACGTCGAGCTCAGGGATGAGCATGAAGTTGTAATGGGTGCTGCTGAACACCGATAGCGGGATGCCGAGACGACCGCAGACGGCCTTGTGGGAGGGCAGCGAACGCTCGCTGGAGACGTTCAGGGTCGGATCAGCGTTGGGGCTCTCGACCGTTTCGCTGCCGCCGGCGACGTTGAAGCCGAAAGCCAGCTCGGCGCCCACGGTGCTGTTAATCCAGTAGCGCATCCCGAAGAGGGGCACGGTCACTTCGTCTGGCTCGATGGTGACCGTCGCGTTTCCTGCCGGCGAGATCACGACCGCCTCGGTCGGGTGCGGCCGAGCGGCAGGCACGAATCGGGTGCCGAGAAAACCAAGGGCCAGGCTTCCGACGTGCCCGTCATGGTCCGACTCGCCCCGCTCACGGCCGTCGTCGTCCGCCGCTTCCGCCTCCTGGTCAGCCTCCTCGTCGACCTCCTCATCGAAGGCCTCGTCGACCTCTTCGTCGTCCGCAGCGGCGGACCCTCCAGCAAGCAGCAGGATCACGCTGGCAGCGATCGCCACGCTTCGAGCTTGCCCCAACCTACGGTCGATGCGTCCCCTTGTCTGAACCTTCATCGCGCCGAAGCATGCTCGCGTCCGTCGGGCCGCGCAACCGTTGAGCCCCAGCCGTCGCGAGCCGAGCAAGCTCCTCCGACGCTGACTCAGCCACGTCTCGAAGCCCACGAGATGGCGTCCCTCGCAAGGCCCACTACTCCGGGACGGACACAAGGTCCGTGCACCCACATCCCCGGAGCGGCTACACTGTAGGGGTGGCAGCTGCTCGGGGGGCGACCAGCGCCACAGGAGGTTCGATCGTGCGTCGCCGTCTTGCTTTGCTCCCACCGCTGAGTCTCGCCCTAGCCACCACGGCGCTGTCCGCTTGCGCTCCCGAGCCGGACCCGGACCTGCTCGCCCAAGCCATCGGCACGGCACCGGCGGCCATCATGGGGGGCTACGAGGACACGGTCGACACCCAGGTCGTCGGGATGGTGCACGTCAGCAACATGGGCTTCGCCTCCTGCTCGGGCACGCTCATCGCGCCGAACGTGATCCTCACCGCTCAGCACTGCGTGGCCCCGACCTCGGGTGACGGCAGCGTTCAATGCGGCGTCACCACCTTTGGGACCGTCTACGCCGCCAATGAGCTATGGGTCACCACCAAGCCCGAGTTCACCATGGCCCCGAGCGACTACCACACGGGCCTGGAGATCGTCCTACCGCCGTCGACCAACGATTTTTGCGACAACGACCAGGCCATCCTCATTCTCGAGGCACCAATCGCCAATACTGAGGCGGTACCGGCAACGCCACGAGTCGATGAGCCGATGGCGGTGGGTGAGCAATACTCAGCCATTGGCTATGGCCAGCTCTACCAAGACGGGCCCTCGGGGACCCGCTATCGCCGCGACGACCTGACCGCCGAATGCGTGGCCGATGGCTGCCCGGCCCAGTTCATCGCCCAGACCGAGTGGCTCGGCGAGGCCGGCGTGTGCTCAGGTGACTCGGGCGGCCCGGCAATCGATCTCCTTGGCCGCGTCGTGGGCGTGGCCTCCCGTGGCGGACCGGTCTGCAGCAGTCCCGTCTACGGCCACGTGCAAGGCTGGGGGGAATGGATCAAAGGCACCGTCGTCTATGCCGCGGGCCTCGCAGCCATCGATCCGCCGGACTGGGCCTCCGGGTGGCCCACCGATCCAGCCTACGCCCACCCTATCGGTGCCGACTGTCAGGTCCCAGGCGTGTGCCCCTCGAACCTGTGCTTCGATGGGTACTGCACCCGGGTCTGCAACGAAGCCGCGCCCTGCCCCGAAGGCTTCGAGTGCTCACCTGAGAGTGGCCTCTGCGAGAAGATCCCCGAGCCCCAACCGGAGTCGTCCGGAGATGAGCAGGTGGTCTCGTCCTGTACCGTCAGTAGCGCGGGCAAAGATCCCACCAAGCCCATTCCTTGGAAGATAGTCGCCCCGATGCTCGGCGCGTTGTTGCTGCTCGGCCAACGCCGACGGCGCAGCCCGTAGCATCGGTGGATCCACGTTGGTTTTGTGGCGAGTTGCTCGCCTCACCACACTAGGATGTCGCGGTGACCAAGGCGGGCGAGGATGTGCCGCGGCGCCAAGCCCTGATTGCCTTCGGGGCGGTGGTCGCGACGCTGGCGTGCAGTCGCGACCGCACCGAGCCGACTGGTGACGGAGGACCCCTGCCTCATCGAGTGGTCTCCCTGTCCCCTTCCACGACAGAGGCGATGTTCGCCATCGGTGCAGGCCGCCACCTGGTGGGTCGCTCCCAGCATTGCGACTTTCCGCCGGCCGCCGCGACGCTCCCCAGCGTGGGCGGATTCTCGGCACCCAACATCGAGGCCATCATGGCGCTGCGACCTAGTTTGGTGATCGGGTCACAAAGCCCGGTGGGCCCATCCATCGAAAGGAAACTGCGGGGCCATGGGCTGGCCACGCTCTTCCCGCCCACTCACTCGGTGGCCGAGATCGCCAAGCTGTTGACGGTTCTGGGCGAACGTTTCGACGCCGTCGATGGCGCCAGCCGAGCGGTCACCGCGATGGAGGGGCGGATCGCCCGCATCAAGCGCTGGGTCGCAAGCCGTCCGACCCTCTCGGCGGTGATGGTGTTCGACGCCAGCCCCATCTTCGTCGCTGGCCCAGGCAGCTTCGGCGACGAGCTGTTGACCTTGGCGGGCGGGAAGAACCTGGTCGACCGTGGAGGAGCCTACCCGACCATCGACGTCGAGCGCCTGCTCACCCTCGATCCTGACGTGATCATCGACGCAGTGGCGGTCGGCCAGGGCGCGCCCGCCAGCTCGACCCTGCCGAGCTCGCCAGGCTGGTCGGCGCTACGAGCCGTCAAGGAAGGCCGGATCCGCCTGTTGCGTAGCTCGGCGGCGCTACGCCCCGGGCCGCGCATCGCCGAAGGCCTGGCCGATGTGGCCCAGGCGCTGCATGATGCCCCGCCGCCACCATGAGCCCAACAACGAGCAAGGTCCGAGCTGATGTGCTGCTGGTGGATCGTGGCCTGGCCGAGTCGCGCTCCAAAGCCCAGGCCTTGATCATGGCGGGGCGCGTGTGGCTAGGTGAGACACGGATCGATAAGGCCGGGACGCCGCTCCTTCGATCGACCGAGCTGCGAGTGGACGAGCGGCCCCGCTTCGTGTCCCGCGGGGGAGACAAGCTGGACCATGCCATCGCAACCTTCGCAGCCGCCGGGCTCGATGTTGAAGGCAAAGGGTGTGTCGACGTGGGAGCCTCGACCGGCGGCTTCACCGACTGCCTCCTGCAGCGGGGTGTCAGGCACGTCTACGCCATCGATGTCGGCTACGGTCAGTTGCACCCTCGTCTCAGGCAAGATCCGCGGGTCGTGGTCCGCGAGCGCACCAACGCCAGGCACCTGAAGGCGGCGGACTTCGACGAGCCAATCGACCTGGTGGTGGTGGACGCTTCCTTCATTGGCATCGGCAAGCTGATGGGCGCCATCGCAGCAATCTTGCCCGCACCAGGAGAGCTGGTGGCCTTGATCAAGCCCCAGTTCGAGGCGGGCAAGGAGGCGGTGGCCCGGGGCCGCGGCGTCATCCGGGACGACCGGGTGCGTCAGCAAGCGATTGACCGCGCCATCGAGGCCATCTGCGCCAGCGGCTTCACCGAGGTGGCCCGAACCGACAGCCCCATCCGAGGTCCCAAGGGCAACCTCGAGCACTTCGTCTACGCTCGGCGCCAAGCGAGCTGAGCGAGCTGAACACGGATAGTGTAGAGTGCAAGGTGGTGAGTGACGTCCTCGACGTAGCGGCTCTCGAGCCCGGCACGGAGCTGATGGACAAGTACCGCGTCGTCGAGACGTTGGGCATCGGCGGCATGGGTGTCGTGGTGGCCTGCGACCACCTGTCGTTGGGCCACCGAGTCGCTATCAAGTTCTTGCTCCCCAAATACGTGTCGAACGAAGAGGTGGTCCGACGGTTCCTCCAAGAGGCTCGGGCTGCGATCAAGATCGACAGTGACCACGTCGCCCAGGTGATCGACGTGGGGTTGCTGAAAGACGATCGACTGCCCGCGATGCCCATCCCCTTCATGGTGATGGAGTACTTGGAGGGCAAAGACCTGTCCCAGTGGGTGCAGCTGGGCAAGCGGTTTTCTGTCCCCGAGGCCATCGACCACACCGTCCAGGCGGCCGCGGCGCTAGCCCATGCCCACCGGGTGGGCATCATTCACCGGGACGTCAAGCCCGCGAACCTGTTCCTCGCCGAACAGAAGAAGCGCAACGTCGTCAAGGTTCTGGACTTCGGGATCTCCAAGAGCCTGGACGAGGACCCCAAGGACATGGGGCTCACCAAGACCACTACGGTGCTCGGCTCAGGGCTCTACATGTCCCCCGAGCAGATGCGCTCGGCCAAGGACGTCGACTTCCGCACCGACATCTATTCGCTCGGCGTGTGCCTCTACGAGCTGCTCACCGGCACCCAGCCCTACACGGCCGAAACGTTCTCCGAGCTCTGCGTGAAGGTGAACATCGAACCACCCACACCGCTGGAGACATACCGGTCCGACCTTCCCGATGGGTTCGCCGAAGTAGTCGGCCGAGCCTATGCCCGCGACCCGAGCGAACGCTACCAGACCATCCAGGATTTCGTCGGCGCCCTCGCCTCCTTCGCCGCAGCCCCCTCACTACCGGGCATCGATCTGGTCCAGGGGATCACCGAAAACCGGGAAAGCCTGACGTCCCAGCCGAAGCTGCTCGACCGCACGTCGGCCAGCGGAGCCCTGGCGACCGCCGCTGACCGCGACGAGCCTGCTCGGCGATCTATCGGTGTCGTGCTCACCACCGCTGTGGGTGCGCTGATGCTAGCCGCAGGCATTGGTCAGTTTGTGCTGCAAGCCAGGGAGGGTAGGGCCGGCCCGGGGGCCGCACAGAGCGCACCTGCCGGACCGGCGACCAAGCCCCCTCTCGACCCATCAGTGAGCGTCGGGACCAGCGCCAGTGCTGCACCCTCGGTGGACGGTCCTGAGGCTGGATCGAGCGCCTCGACGAGCACCAGCGCGGCACCGGCGGGCTCTAACGCCCCCAAGGCCCCGCCTGCGGCAAGCTCGACCTCCGCCAAGACCAACACCTGCGTCAGGCTCGATCCGCGGACCGGCTCGGTGGCGACCCTGCCCTGCGACTGACCTCAGCGAGCCATGCCCCGCACCTCACCCAACTGGCGCCGGGTCTAAGGGGCAAACGCCCCCAGCGACAAAGAGTATTCGCAGACCAAGAGATTGATGGGCCATTCCATTCAATCCTCGTGGAAGCCACAGGCTCCTGGGATAGACTGTCCCAGGATAGTTGGCGAACCGAGGTGACACGTGACGGCCGAAGCACAGGACCTGCAGGTGGTGAGCTCGAGCGAAACCCATTGCATTGCCACCTGGCACGGCGTGCTGATCGCGCTGTGGCGCAAGGTCCCGGACCTCGGGCGCATCGATGAGGTGCAAAAGGCCCTGTCGCAGCTTGTCCGTCAGGTGGACTCGGTATGCGTGCTGGTCGTGATGGAGCAAGGCGCTGGGATACCGAGCTCGCAGGCGCGAAATGGGGCTGCTGATCTCATGCGCTCTTCACGGGACAGCGTGGTCGGCTGGGCCGTGGTCATCGAGGGCGGAGGGATCCTGCGACCCACGATTCGCAGCGTAGCGGTGGCGGCCAAGCTCGTGGCTCGCATCAAGTTCCCGGTGCAGATCTGCGCCACGGTGAACGAGGCCACCTCGTGGCTAGAGAACCTGCCAGGCGCCGAGGCCTGCGCAGACAGCCACGTCGACCACCTGCCCGGGGCGGTAGCCGCCGCTCGCACCCACCTCACCAGCACCGCCTAGCGCTCCCGGTGTCGACTCACGGAAGCACGAGCGCCGACCTGGGCCTCGGGTGGCTCCTCTGCGCCTCGGCTGAATCGTGCGACAACCACATACAATTACCCACATTGGCCCCACAGACCGAGCGGTGTTCCCTAATATCAGCTAGTTAGCAGCTGGTGCGGAAATTGTGTCAGCGCGGGCAACTTCACCTGTGCCCGCGGGGGGCAATCGTGAAACTGCACCCGGTGTGGGTCTGGAATGAAGCCAATTGGGGAGGAACGGAGGGGTCATCTCGAGCTCGCCTGAAGGGCGTGCCCAAGGCCGCATAGGCGCACTTTCAGTCACGAGATGATGCCTCCAACCTCTCTTTCGAGAACGGGCTCCGAATCGCTTTCGGGACACCAACAAAGACATGACCATGACTCATCCAACGCAAAGACACATGAAGTCGAACCGCAAACGTCTCTCGAACCGCAACATCCTCTGCTCACTGCTCGTGATGGGCATGGCGGGCACCGCCGCCTGTGTGGGTATCGATGCCGACGAGCCCACTGAAGACACGAATCTAGCCAACGACATCCAAGCCCTCGACACCGCCGACCGCTTCATCGTCGTCTCGACCAATCACGCCGTCGCCAAGGCTGCGGTGACCGCTGTGGGCGGCAAGGTCGCTCTCGACTTGCCGGCCCACGCGGCCTTCGCGGCCACCATCCCGGAGCAGGCGCTCAACGGGCTGCAGCACCACCCAGGCATCGAATACATCGAGGCGGACGTGAGGCGCTACCCCAATGCCGAGAGCACGCCTTATGGCATCACCATGGTGCAGGCTAACCACACCCCGGGTGGCCTGACCGACGGGTTGGCTGGGGACATCACCGTGTGCATCATCGACTCAGGCTATGAGCTCGGCCACGTCGATCTGCCTAGCGGCCTCAACGTGACCGGCTCGGACGATCTCGCTGGGGCTGGCCCCTGGGCCACCTCCTCCGCCCGCCACGGCACCCATGTCGCCGGCACGATCGCCGCCCTCGCCAACCAGGACGGCGTCGTAGGTGTGATGCCGAGCGACACCATCAACCTCCACATCGTACGCGTGTTTGGCGACGACGGGGGGTGGGCCTACTCCTCTACCCTGGTCGCCGCCCTCGACCGCTGTGAAGAGGCCGGCATCGCCAACGAGACCCCCGTGGTGGTCAACATGAGCCTCGGCGGCAACTTCAAGAACCGCTTGGAAGACCAGGCCTTCGCCGCTGCTGACGGCCGCGGCGTGCTCTCGATCGCCGCTGCCGGCAACGACGGCAACACCCGACGGTCCTATCCGGCATCCTACGAGTCGGTGATCTCGGTCGCCGCGATCGACAGCAACATGGACGTGGCCGGCTTCTCTCAACCAAACAGCCAGGTTGAGCTCGCCGGCCCTGGCGTGCACGTTCTGTCGACCGTGCCGATGGGCACCGGCCGCCCCGCCACCACTGTTGTGGACGCTGTGACTTATGCGTCCGACGGCATGGACGGCGCCCCGGCGGCCAGCGGCGTTGGCGCATTGGTCGACTGCGACTTGGGCAAGACCGCCTGTCCCAACGGCGGCCACGACAGCGAGGGTGACAACTTCGTGTGCCTGATTGGCCGCGGCGACATTTCCTTCGCCGCCAAGGTGCTCAATTGCGAAGCCGGCGGCGGCGTAGCGGCGATCATCTACAACGACGAGGACGGACCTTTCGGTGGAACCCTCGGCGACACCGCAACGGACATCCCGTCAGTCAGCATCAGCGGGGTTGACGGGCAGGCGTTGGTCTTGGCGCTCGGCGACGGGTTCGACCATCCGGCATCGGTGACGCTCGACAGCTCCGACTACGCCTACTTCGACGGCACCTCGATGGCGACGCCCCACGTCGTCGGTGTCGCCGCACTGGTGTGGGCCAACAGCCCAGGCTCGTCGAATGACGACATCCGCGGCGCCTTGCACGCAACGGCCATCGATCTCGGTGACCCTGGTCGCGACAACGCCTACGGCTTCGGCTTGGTGCAAGCTGCTGACGCGCTGAGCTACTTGTCTGGCGGCGGCGGCACTGGCGGCGCAGGCGGCACTGGCGGCGCAGGCGGCAGCGGCGGCGCAGGCGGCAGCAGCGCGGGCGGCGCCGGCGGCTCAGGCGGCTCCGGTGGCGCGGGCGGCACAATCTGCGTGAAACCCGAGTCACTGTGCTCAAACGGCACCAGCTGCGGCCTGGGTAACAAGGCCGAGTGCCTCAGCAACGCCGAATGTTGCTCAGGCGTCTGCAAAGGAAAGACGGTCATGACCTGCAGGGGCGGCTGACCATCCCACGTAAGCTTCGTTTGACATAAACACTAACGGCGCCGCGACCTTCCACTGGTCTCGGCGCCGTCACTTTGTCCCCTGTCCGGCCAGCCACTGCCCGGTTCCCCGCACGACCTACCGGGCCAGAACTCTGTCCCTTTTTTGGGAGGGGGCCCCAGCGCGCCTCGCGCTGGGGGAGGGTTTTTTCCCAAAAATCCCTCAGAAGTAATGAGCGCACTGGCCAGCCGTCGAGCGACGCGAGCCCCCGCTGTGCCCCGCTGCGACCGCCGTCGCAAGACATTGGGCGGTCGCAGCGGGGCACAGCGGGGGCCCGCACGACCGCTAGGCCAGAGCGAGCGCCCAGACGTCGTAGAGCGCATGAGTCCACACGGCCGGGGCGAAGCCACGGAAGACGAAGATCGCCGTTAGCACGAGGCCACAGACGGCACGGAACACGAAGCTGCGCACATCGAAGGGGTCACCAAGGGCGCCGACGTAGTGCCACCCTGCAAAAACGGCAGCCGCAATGACGGCCCAGCCGATGGTGGCGACGAGCTTGGGAAGTCCTCCGAAGAAGGCACGGATGGCAAGCGCGCCCAGCCCAAAGAGGCCCACCCGAAAGGCGACTTCCTCATAGAAGCCGGCGCCGAGAGACATCACCACGCCAGCCCAGGGAGACCAGGTTGGCGGTCCCAGAGGCAATGAGCCGACGACGTAGGCCGCCGCCAATCGCATCAACATGGCGTAAGCGACGCCCTCGATCATCACGAGCACGAACCGCTTGGCGTCGAATGCGTGGCCGCGGCCCAGCACCATCAGGATCGCCACCATGCCGGTACCGACAGCCAAGGTGATCCCCCAGTAGATCATGATGTTGCTCTCGGCGAACCCGATGAGCCGTGTGGTGACGACATCGGCCGCGTTCCGCACCTGCAGAAGGACGACTCCGAGGTGGTATCCCAAGAAGATGGGTAGAACCAACGCCAGGTCCGTCCAGGCATTGCTCTTCGATGCGTCGAGCCAATTATCAGCTTTGCTGTCGCCAGCTTGGGTATCGGTGGCCATCTCGCTCGGACCCTGGGTGGGCTGGTGGAGAGGGGATCAGGTCGGTCGCAGACGGTAGATGATCATGATGACTTCGACGATCCACACCACGACGTTGAGCACGAAAGGTGTGTCACGGAGCATCTCTTGGGTCGGCGACTCGGCATTGGGCCGACTCTCGACGATGTGTAGGAACCTGAGCACGCCGAACAAGGGATGGACGGCGGTGACCCACAACCACTCGGAACGGAACAACTTGCGAGTGTTCGGATCGAGCGTATAGGCGAGGTAGGCCGCGACGCTGGCCACACCGGTTATCGCCAAAGCCCAGAAGAGCGCCCGCGGCGTGTAGGCAGCCAGAGCGGCGCGCTGTTTGACGGCCTGGGCCCCGGATAGCTCGTGGCGCCGCTTCCCAAACCCGAGGAACAGCGCCAGAAAGGCGGTGCAGGCGATCATGTAGAAGGACACCTCGGTCCGGGTGCCGAAGCCACCGGCCAGCACTCGGAACACGAAGCCGCTGGCGATGCAGCCCACATCGATGTAGGCGAACTTCTTCAGCTTCAGCGAGTAGGCCGTGTTCAAGACGAAATAGGCGAGCGCCACCACCAGGAACATGCGTGGGCCCAGCAAGGCTCCACCGAAGGCAACCGCCAGCAACACGGCGATCAAGACCTTGGCCAGCGGCTCCGGCACGGCCCCTGAAGCGATGGGCCGATGGCGCTTGACCGGGTGGACGCGATCCGCCTCGACGTCGAGCAGATCGTTGAGGGTGTAGATCGCCCCAGCGAGCAGGCAGAAGACGCCAAAGGCACCGATGGCGCTAATGATGACGGATGGATGAGTCAGGTGCTTGGCGAAGACGACTGGCGCCAAGACGAAGAGATTCTTCACCCACTGGTGCGGTCGTACCGATCGCGCCATGCCCCGGACCATCACCCACCAAGTCGGGTTGGTGATGAGTCGCTGCGAGCTCGGCGCAGCGTCGCCGGGGTCCGCGGAAAGGGCAACCGAAGCGTCGCTCCTCTGTGTCTCGTCGGTCATCGATTCCTCGTTGTGAACGGATGCCCCGTCGGGCATCGCTTCACAACGCCATGCAGAGTGCCAGATGCGGCGCAGGGTGCACAGATGCTGTGCCGGGGTGTAGCTCCAAATCAGCGGTGAGGCGAAGATATATCGCCTCGCCGTCTCAGTCTGCTAGCATTGGCTTGATGACGTCTGCCCTCGACGTGAAAGGCGACGCGCAATCGCTGCTCGAGAGAATGCGCTCCGCAGTGGAGGGCGCGCTGGAGGGTAAACCCGACGCGGTTGAGCTGGGTTTAGTGTGTCTCCTGGCCGGCGGTCACCTGCTGATCGAGGATGTTCCAGGAGTCGGGAAGACCACCTTGGCCCGCGCTATGGCTCGTGCCTCGGGCGGCGAGCTACGGCGTATCCAATTCACCAGCGATCTGTTGCCCAGCGACGTCTTGGGCGTGTCGGTCTACGACCAGCGGCGCAACCACTTCGAGTTCAAGCACGGCCCGATCTTCACCAACATGCTGGTGGCCGACGAGATCAACCGAGCCAGCCCGCGCACCCAGTCGGCCTTGCTGGAAGCAATGAACGAGGGTCAGGTGTCCATCGATGGCCACACCACGCCCCTGCCCGACCCCTTCTTCGTCGTCGCGACGCAGAATCCTGAGGATTTTGCCGGCACTTATCCACTGCCAGAGTCACAGCTCGACCGCTTCATGATGCGGATCCACATCGGCTATCCGCCGAGCCACGTGGAACAACGACTGGTGCTCTCGCCCAACCTGGACCGAGTCGGGTCGGTCGCCCAGGTGCTCGATCCACAAGAGCTCGTCAGACTGAGACGAGAGGTCGATCGGGTCAAGTTCGACACGTCCCTGGCGCGCTATCTTCATGCGGTAGTCACGGCCACACGCACCTCACCAGCCATCGCGATCGGCGCGTCCCCACGAGCCAGTATGAACTTGTCGCTGGCCGCTCGCGCCCGGGCCCGACTGAGGGGTCGCGATTATTGCATCGCCGATGACATCCACGACCTCGCCGTGACGGTGCTCGCTCACCGAGTTCGGCTGGCCGCCCAGGCGGACGGCTACGTGCCCAACTACGATGAGGCAGAGGCGACGATCCGGGACCTGGTGGCGCGAGTCCCAGTACCGCTCTGATGTCCTCTAAGAAGCCCCGACGAGGGCGCTCCAGCTCATCCACTTCGAACCGTCGCGGCCAACGCAGCGCCGGGAGGGAGCAGCACCGAAAGCACGACCGAGCGCGAAGGGCACCAGGCGCTCGCGGCGCCCACCCTCCGGGATCATTACGCCGGACTCGCCCCGATGGCGTAGCGCCTCGCACCCTCCGAGGTGTGAGCGGTGGCACCGGGCCGCCCTTGCGCACCAAGGCGGCGCCCCTCATCGCTCCTAAGAGGAAGAAGAAGAAGAAGAGCTTCTGGCCACGTAAGCTGAAGTTCACGCGAGAGGGGAAGTACTTCCTCGGCATCACGCTCGGCGTGGGCTTCGCAGCCATCAACACGGGCAACAACCTGCTCTACCTCCTGCTGGGAATGATGCTCTCGCTCATCATCATCTCCGGCGTGATGAGCGAGCTGTCGTTGCGCACCCTCACTGTGAAGCGGCGTTTGCCCACCCGGGCGCAGGTGAGCCGCTCGCACTTGGTGGAAATCGAAGTCTACAACAGCAAGACGCGCGTGCCCTCTTACGCCATCGAGGTTGAAGATCTGCGGGCAGGGCAACCGGCCGACAAGCGCTGCTTCTTCCTCAAGATCAGCCCACGGTCGACCCAAATCGCAGCTTACCGCCGGACACCACTGCACCGTGGCCTGGAGGAGCACACCGGCTTCCGAATCGCCACTCGATTCCCTTTCGGGTTGTTTGAAAAGTCCCGGGAAGTGGACTCGCCGGACGAGCTCATCATCTACCCAGCAGTCGATCCGGTTCGACTCCCACAGCGAGGCCATGGCGACAGTGCTGGTGATGCGGGCCCACTCGGCCGCGGCGCAGGCGAGGAGATCTACGCGCTCCGGTACATGCGTGAGGGCGATGACCCGCGAGACATCTATTGGCGTAAGAGCACCATGCCAGGACCACTGGTACTGCGAGAGCGCGCCAAAGAGATGCGCCACGAAGTAGAGTTCCTAGTCGACGTGCTGCGGCCGCCAGACAAGCAGGCGACCAAAGAGCAAGAGCTCGGTGGGCCGACGGCCAATCCCTTCGAGCGCCGAGTCCGGGAGGTCGCATCCTATGCGGTCGCCCACGTCAAGCGCGGCGACCGGGTGACGGTAACCACCACCGCGGGAGAGCGGGTCTTCACGGACAAGGCTCGAGGAATCGATCCAGTGCTGCGATTTCTAGCCTTGGTCCAACAAGTGGACGGGCCTACTGAGACCCACCGGCGCGGCGGGACCGGTGGGTCCGATGAGGCGTCTGGCCACAGCGCCCAGGCTGGCTCTGGAAAGGCAGCATGAGGTTCGGCCTCGTCCACCGCGTGATGACCGACGCCCTCGCCGCGCTCGGGGTTCTCGCGCTGGTGGCCAGCGGCCAGTTCAGCCGAGGGGTCAGCATCGCCGCATCGGTGTGCTTGCTGCTGGCCATTGCGATGAAGGAATCGTGGCGTCAAGAGGCAGGCAACAAGCATGTCGATACCATCGCCGTCTTCGCATTGGTCGCCTTGCAAGCTGGCCGCGCGGGTTTCACAGGAGCGAGTGTTCTAGACCTGCTGATCGAGTTCGCTGTGGGCCTGCAAGTGATTCGCGTGGCGACCCGCAAGGGCGCAGCCCACGACCAGCAAGTGATTGTCCTGGCCTTGCTTCACCTCATCGCCGGCACCGTCGTCGGTGGGGGGCTCGGCTATGGACTGTGCTTCATCGGGCTATTGGTGGTGACGCCTGGTGCGCTGGTGTTGAGTCATCTGCGGCGAGAGGTCGAAGGCAACTACCGCCAGGGTGCTCGGGACCGCACCGGTCTGCCGGTGGACGTCCCACGGATTCTGCGCTCCAAGCGCGTGGTCGGGCGCAAGTTCATTGCGGTGACCTGCCTCCTCAGCGTTCCAATTCTGCTGTTCACTATTTCGCTCTTCGTGGTGTTTCCGCGGGTGGGACTGTCCTTGTTGCTGCTCAACCGACCGCGAGGCGGACGGATGATCGGCTTCTCGGGAAAAGTTGACCTCGGTCAGATCGGCACGCTCCGAAGCGACCCCACGATCGCCCTGAGGGTCACCATTCCCGACGTGGAGAAGCCACCACGGCGCAAGGTGATGCACCTGCGGGGCACAGCGCTCGACCACTACGATGGCCGCAGCTGGACGCAGAGCACCAAGCGCACCACCATCGTCGCCAACGGTAGCGATCTGGTCGCGATCCGCAGCCGACCAGACCCAGACAGCGACCGGGTGATGCTCATCGAGCTCGAGCCCATCGATCCCCCGGTCCTGTTCCTACCGCCTAACGCCAAGGGCATGCGGCTGAGCCGCAGCCATACCTTCGGACCCGGCTCGGCCTTGACGATACACCGGGGACCGGAGGGCGAGTTTCGGTACCAGGCTCCGAACGAACGGGGCACCCACTACGACGTTTTTCTGTCCCCCGACCAGACGCCGGCCTTCCAGCACTTGAGACCATCGGAGAGGCCTCGCTATCTACAGCTGCCGCAGGCGCTGCCAGAACGAATCCACGGACTTGCGGCCCGCTGGATCGACGGCGTCACAGGAGACTACCAACGGGCCAAGACCATCGAATCGCAGCTGCGCACATCGTTCAAATACGACCTGTCGTCACCATCAGGCAAGGCCGACCAGCCGCTCGATCACTTTCTCTTCGAGTCAAAGCGCGGGCACTGCGAGTACTACTCGACGGCCATGGCCGTGATGCTGCGCACCATCGACATACCATCGCGCAACGTCACCGGTTTTGCTGGTGGCACCTACAACAAGTACGGCGAGTTCTACGCGGTGCGGCAAGGGGACGCCCACTCGTGGGTCGAGGCCTATGTGTCTGGACGTGGTTGGCTGACCTTCGATCCAACGCCGCCAGGCGCCGCCGCGCCCCAAACGGAGATCGAAGGCATGCTGGCGTCGATGCGCGACTTCTTCGAGGCCGTGAGTCAGCGCTGGAACCAGCACGTGTTGGGCTACGACCTGCGCCAACAAGTCAGTCTGTTCGAAACGCTGGGCTCCCGTCATCAGGGCCCAGGCGACCTGTTCCGCAAGCCGCGCACCAAGCACCTCTTGGTGGCGCTGGGCATCCTGATCGCCGCGGCTTGCGCCTATTGGCTGCAGCGACGGCGCAAGCGACAGACCGTTGAGCCAGACCCTAACGTCCGGAAACGCAACAAGGACGAAGCCGCGGCCACGAGTCTTTACCAGGCCTTGGACCGCGCCATGTCGGTGCTGGGTATCGCGCGCGGCACCTCCACACCACCGCTGCTCCATGCCCGTGCCGTGGCGGAGGGGGGGCATCCTCAGGCTCCGGAGATCCTGTCTCTGACGGTGCGCTACCTGGACGCCCGCTTCGGCGGTCGACCGCTGACCATCGACGAGCGTCGAGACTTTGAGGGTCGCATCCGGGCCGTCAAGGCCTCATGGAAAACGAAGGGGTCGGCGCCGACAGCTGCCGCATCGGCCGCCGAGCCT